>JAGQJJ010001098.1 GCA_020430675.1 Myxococcales bacterium | reverse complement strand
CAGCCTCGACGGCGCGGTCTTGCTCGCGGGCTGCGCGACGGCGTGGGCCGAGCAAGGGTCGATCGAGTCGGCTGACGCCTGGGCGAGCTGGGCGGCGTGGGCCGCGCGCGAGCCAAAGGTCAACGAATTGCTGGGCGCCGATCCCATCGACCGCGCGCGCGCGCTGCTGCCCGATGGTGATCACGGCTGGGCGGCGGTCTGGCGTCGTCTCTGGGCGCTGGCGCCCGGCGATGGCGAGCTGGCAGCGGCGGCCAACGCCTGGTTGTACGCGCGGCGACGCCCGCCGGCGCTGTTTGTGTCGGTGTGGGAAGAGCTGCTGGCCGGGCTGGAGCGCGCCGCCGATCGGGCGCTGCTGCTGCTCATGGGCGCGCGCTGGCTGCGCGGGCGCGAGGATCGCCCCGAGTGGCCGACCGTCTGGCGCACCCTGGTCGGCGAGCCAGGCGCGCTGCCGCTGGGCATCGACCGCCGCGCGCTCTTGCGGGTGGGCCACGACTGGGTCACCGGGCGGCGGGATGCGGGTTTTGTCGGCGTGTTCGAGGTGGTGCTCGACGGGTCGCCGGTCGGCTCGCCCGAGCGCGCCGAGCTGCTGGCGCTGGGCCGCTCGCGGCTCGCCGAGCCCTTGCCACCCGCCGATTGGGCGCGTTTGTGGCGGCGGCTGTTCGCCGAGGCCGGGCCGACCGATGACGCGCTCATCGAGCAGGCGATGGAGTGGTGCCTGGCCCATGAGGATGAGGAGGACTGGGCGTTTGTCTGGCACGCGCTGTTGCAGGCGTGTCCGTCCGGGCACGCCGATCGGGCGCGGCTGATCGGCTGGGGCCGCGCCTGGCTCGCGGGGCGCGAGGCGATGGGCGCGTGGCCGTTTGTGCTGGAGCGATTGCTTGAGGAGCGCGTGCGTGACGCCGACGTCCTGCAATGTGCGGCCGATTGGCTGGAGGCGCATCCCGAGCAGCCGGCGGCGTCGCTGGCGGCGCGTCTGTTGACGGTGGCGACGGCGGCGGTGCCTTGCGATGCCATCGCCGGACAGCTCTCGGCCTGGCTCGACGCGCAGGCCGAGGGGCGCACGGCCGATGGCATTCATGCCTTGTTGCTGCCGATCGCATGGGATGGCCTCGATCGCCGCGGCTGGGGGCCGGGTTGGGTCGCGCTCTTGGCCCACGACGCCCGGCGCCGGGCCGCCGAGGCGCGCGTGTGGGCGTCGTTGTCAGCGGCGGCGGCGAGCGGCGAGACGCTGACCGGGCGCGCGACCGAGGTGGTCAAGGGCGGGCTGATCGTCGATCTGGGGGTGCCCGCGTTCATGCCGGCGAGCCAGATCGAGCGCGGCGTGGTGCACGACCGGTCGCCGTATGTCGGCCGCAATCTGGTCTGCCGCGTGGTGCAATGCGATGTGGCGGCCCGGCGGGTGGTGGTCTCGCGCGCGGCGGTGCTCGAAGCGCAGCGCGCGCACCTGCTGGCCACGTTGCAGGCCGGGCAATGGGTCGATGGCACGGTCGAGCGGCTGACCGAGTTCGGCGCCTTTGTCGACCTGGGCGGGCTGGACGCGCTGCTGCACGTCTCGGAGATGAGCTTCGGGCATCTGGCCGATCCGTCGCAGAAGGTGCGTTGCGGCCAGCGGGTGCGGGCGCGGGTGCTGTCGATCGACGCGGCGCGCGCCCATGTCAGCTTGAGCTTCAAGGATCCGAAAGCCGATCCCTGGCTGCATGTGCCGGCGCGCTATCGGCCGAATGACTGGGTGACCGGCACGGTGAGCAATGTGGTGCAGTTCGGCGCTTTCATCGAGCTGGAAGAGGGCGTCGACGGGCTGTTGCATAT
>JAGQJJ010001097.1 GCA_020430675.1 Myxococcales bacterium | reverse complement strand
GGCCCAGGCCGGCGGGGAAGGGGCCGGGCAGCAGGCCGCCGCGGGTGGAGGCGCTGCCGCGCAGCATCAGGCCGTCGGGCGTCTTCCAGAGCACGGCGGCGGTGGTCAGGCCGAGCGCGTTGCGCAGGATATCGAGCTGAAGTGTGAACGACTCGGTCAGGAAATCGAGCGTCGCCCGGCCGATCGTCGGGCGGGCATCGGCGTGCGGCAGCTCGCGGATGACCGGGGCCTGGGCGGTGAGCAGGCCGAAGTCGCGGGCGCGGTTGAATTTGTCGACTTCCTGGTCATGTTTTTCGCGCTCGGTTTCGAGGCGCTGGCGGAAGATCTCGCTGCGCGCGAAGACGCTGAGGCCGAGCGCGGCGGCGCCGTAGAGCGCGAGGTGCAGGCCGAGCTGCGGCCACGTCTGCGCCGAGCGCACGGTGAGGCCGACTTCGAGCACCACCGCGGCGCCGACGGCAAACGCGGCGATCTGGCGCGGGAAGGCGGCGACCAGCCACGCGATGAGCGCGGCGCCGAGCACGGTCAGGTCGCCGGCGAGCGGGCCGCCGAGCCGCATCAGCAGCCAGGTGGCCACGACCCAGAGCAGCGGGCCCTCGTAGTCGCCGAGCAGACGGGGTTTGCGGTCGACGGCAAAGCGGCGGCGGGCGTCCCAGGCGACCGCGCCAAACACGGCGAGGGCGACGATGGCGCCGAGCCACGCGGCGCTGAAATCGGCGGCGAAGACGCCCGCGACGAGGCAGACCGCGCCGAGGGTGGCGATGGCCAGCGGCGTCCACGGCCCGAGCAGGGCGGCGAGACGCTGCAAGGGCGCGGGCAGCGCGTTCAACGTTCGGGCGCGACCGGGGGGGCGGCGGCTTCGAACCGATAGATGACCTCGCCGGGGCGCACCATGCCCAGGTTGGTGCGCGCGTGGTAGAGGCTCTCTTCGGGGTCGGTCCGCAGGCGGCGAATCTCGGCGCGCAGGGCCTCTGCGCGGGCCCGCAAGCGCTCGTTGCGGCCCTGCAGCGCGCGCAGCTCATCGGCGAGGTCGGCGTTGCGGCTTTGCACTTCGGGGTCGATGCTGAGGCGTGAGAGGCCGTACACGCCGCCGCCGAGCGCGGTCAGGAAGACCAGCGGGGTGAGGTGGCGGACGAGTCGGCTCAGCACGGGTGATCTCCACCGATCGGCGCACGGCACATACACGGGCGCACACGGCTACGTAACGCGAACCGCGATCGGTTGCAACCGGTGTTCTGCGCGGTGGGTTTTCTGCCGCCGGTTCAGGGGTTGCGCAGCACGGCGCTGATCTTCAGGCGCGAGGCGCGGGCGATGGCCATGATCTGCGCGATGCGGCCATAGGGCACCGCCTGGTCGCCGCGGATGAGCACGACGGTGTTTGCGTTGCGCTCGGCGGTGCGGGCGAGGCGCACGCCCAGCTCTTCGAGGGTGACCGGCTCGGCGTCGAGGAAGATGGCGCCCTCGGCGTCGACGGCGATGGTCAGGTCATCGAAGGGCATCGCTTCGGCCTGAAGCGTCGATTCCGGAAGCTCGACGGGCACTTGCGGCGTCTGGCGGCCCTGCTGGCTGACATAGCTCGACGTGAGCAGGAAGAAGATGAGCAGCTGGAAGACCACGTCGACCAGGGCGGTGATGTCGACCACCGCCGCGTTGCGGCGGGCGCCGCTGCTCGGGGTGCGGAAGTTCATCGACCGGCGTCCGGGGTGCCCGCCGGGGTCTGGTTGGGGTCGACGTGGGTGAGCACGTCGAGCAGGTCGAGGCAGACCTCCTCCATCTCGATGCCCAGGCGGTCGACGCGCGAGAGCAGGAACT
>JAGQJJ010001096.1 GCA_020430675.1 Myxococcales bacterium | reverse complement strand
ACCCGACGCCGCCGAGGTCGCGCGGATGGCGGGCGAGATGGCCGCCGCCGTCGGCCAGCACCGGCGCGCGTCGGACGCCTGGGCCCTGGCGGCGGCGCAATACCATGCCCTCGGTCGCAAGGAGTCCGCCGCCGAGATGCGCCGCAAGCGCGAAGCGGCGCTGGCGGTCGCCGATGACGACGAGGTCATCTTCGAGGGCACGCTCGAATGAGCCGGCCGCCCAAGGGCCTGGCAGGAAACCACGCGATCGACCGAGTGCGCCGAGACGCATGCGCAGGGCGGCGCCCACAGGCTGCGACGAAGGCGTGCGCAGCGGAGGCCGAATCGCCGAGTATTTTCCTGCCGGGCCCCAAGCCCGCGTGAAGACCGCCGCCATCATCCCCGCCCGCCTCGCCTCAAGCCGGCTGCCGGGCAAGGTGCTGCTGCCGATCGGCGGCAAGCCCATGCTGTGGTGGGTCTGGCGCGCCGCCTGCGCCGCGCGCGTCGACGCGGTGCATATCGCCACCGCCGATGATGAAGTCGCCGCCGCCGCCAGGGCCTTCGGCGCCTCGGTGCACCGCACGCGGGCCGACCACGCCAGCGGCACCGACCGCGTGGCCGAAGTCGCCGAGCGGCTCGACGCCGAGATCATCATCAACGTGCAGGCCGACGAGCCCGCCCTGATCCCGGAAGTGCTCAACGCGCTGCTCGGCGCGTTCGCCGATCCGAACGTGGCCATCGCCAGCGCGATGTGCGCACTGCCCGACGCCGAGACGTGGACCGATCCCAACGCGGTGAAGGTGGTCGTCGACGCCGTGGGTGACGCGCGGCACTTCTGGCGTCAACCACCGGCGACCGCCCGCCCGGCCGACGCGCGGCTGCACGTGGGCCTCTATGCCTTCCGCCGCGCCCGCCTGCTGGCTTTCGCCGCCACGCCGCCGACACCCGCCGAACGCATCGCCCGCCTCGAACAGCTGCGCGCGCTCGACCACGGCTGGCCCATCCGCATGGTGGCCGTCGACTGGCGCGGCCATGGCGTCGACACGGCCGCCGACCTGGCGCGCGCCCGTCTGTTGCTCAGTGACGACTCTTCTTGAGCGGTCGCAGATCGCGCGGCTCGAAGGTGATGCCGCGCAGCCGGTTGGCCTCGGCGTGCGCCGCCCGGGCGCCCGCCGCGTCGCCCTCGCGCTGAAGATGCTCAGCCAGCCGCAGCCACAGCGCCGGGTTGTCGGGGTGATCGACGGTCAACGCCTGCAACGCCCGCCGCGCCTCGCCGTTTGCGCCTCGCGCCTCGTACACCTCGGCCAGCTTCAACCGCGCCATCAAATCGGCCGGATCGGCTTGCAGCACCTTGAGCAGATGCGGCTCGGCCTCGGCCAGCCGCCCCAGCCGCGCGTAGGCCCACGCCAGCCGCTGATGATCCTCGAGCGTCAACGCCAGGTCGCGCCCCAGCGCCGGCGCGTGCACCACCGCCTCGTCATCCCGCCCCGCGTCGAGCAGCAGGCGCATCAGCGGGCTGCGCACCTCGGGCCGGGTATCGCCCAGCACCAGCAGGCGCCGCAGGTCGTTGATCTGCGTCTCGGGATCGATCTCGCCGTGGGCCTGCATGCAGTCGAAGAGCGCTTTGCGGTCGGCGATCACCTGCCGCGACAACGCCTCGGCGAGCAGAAGCTGATCGCGCCCCGCCCCGCAGCGCCCCTCCGCCATCAAGCGGCCGGCGTAGGCGCGATGGGCCCCGGCCAGCGCGTCGTAAAGATCGCCGCCATCGGCCAGCGCCGCCGCCTCTTCGCGCTTGAGCATCAGGATGTCGTTCAGCACCGGCAGGAAATCCT
>JAGQJJ010001095.1 GCA_020430675.1 Myxococcales bacterium | reverse complement strand
CAGAGCCCCAGGCTCACTCCCAGCAAGACGGTCAACAGGCGCATCGGAACCTCCGCAACTTTGCGGCCGCAATGTACGCAAGCGCCGGGTTCGAATCGAGCCCTGCGTGCGCCGTCCGCGGCGCGCTGGCGCCGGTCTCGCACGTTGCATACGATGACGACCCGACCGTGACGGAGACCGCGTGCCGACCGTGCCGCCCCTATCGCATTGTCGTTCCCGTTTGTTGATGCTGGCGCTCGCCGCGCTCTCGCTGCTGGCCTGCGACGACGTGAACCTGCCCGTGCCCGGCGCGCCGAGCGACGCGGCGCCGCCCGCCGACGCGGGGCCCAATGACCTCCGACCCGACGCGGCCCCGCTGGCGCCCGATCCGACCCTGCCCGTGCACCTGTCGCCCTGGCCGAACGCGGTCATCGAGGGCCGGCCGATGCCCCTGCGCGTCCGCCTCGCCGCCGACGTCGACTTCTCGGTGCGCATCAGCGGACCCGACGGCGCGCTCTCGCCAGCCCAGATCGAGCTGAGTCCGGCCGCGCCCGAGGCCGCGCTCACCGTCACCGCGCCTTTTGACGCCGACGAGGCGCCTGATCGCCTTCAGCTCGACGTCACCGCGGTGCACGACAACCGCGCCTGGCCGCTCGTCCTGCCGGTGCTCGACGCCCACCACACGCTGGCGCTGCAATTCACCGACGCGCAGTTCGAGGCGATTCGCACCACGCGTGAGCGCTCGGACCGCTTTGTCGGCGGCATCGAAATCGACGGCCGCCCAGGCCCCGAGATCGAGGTCAACCTGCGCGGAAAAGGCACGTTCTTCTGCGCGCGCCGCTCGTTCACGGTGCGCTTCGCCACCCCGGTTCGCGTCGGCGACAGCCCGCCGCTCGAACACATCCTGCTGCTCTCGATGTGCGAAGATGAGCCCTATTTGCGCATGCGCAGTTCGGTCGAGCTGCTCCAGGGCGTCGGCCTGTTCCCATCCTGGTTCACCTTCGCCGAAGTGCGCTACGGCGAGCAGACGCGCGGCGTCTATCTGGTCGTCGAGCGGCCCCGCAAGGCGGTCAGCCGGCTGTTTCGCGACAATGAGCTGGTCATCCGACGCATCCGCGACGACCAGGAAGAGATCGACCGCCCCGATGAAGCCGACATCGTCGACCGCGACGCCCTGCTCGCGCCCTATCGTGCGCTGTACGACGTGATCGCGGCGCTCGAAGGCGACGCGCTGCTCGACCAACTCGACCGCCGAATGGACTACGACCACTACCTCGACTGGCTGGCGGTCAACAGCGTGCTCGAAAACGGCGATTACCGCGACGAGGTGTACTTCTACGACCGCCCGGGTCCGGCCGGCGCGGTCAGCCCGTATTTTGCGATTCTGGCCTGGGATTACGACGGCGTGCAGACGCCCTGCCATGTGGGCAACCCCATCGCCGAGCCGCTGATGTACTGCGCCGAGTCCGCCCTCGACCGCCCCGTGCGCGACGACGCAGCGGTGCACGCGCGCTATGTCGACCGGCTGCGCGCGGTGCTCGACGGGCCGTTGGCGCCTGCGGCCTATGCCGAGACGATCCACCGCGTCGCCGCCGAGCTTGCGCTTTACCTCGACCGGCCCGGCGTGCGCGCCATCATGGCCCGCGGCGACGACCCGCTCGACCCGGCGACGGCGGCCGACGAGATGGCGGCACGGCAGGCCGAGCGCCACGCCACGTTGAGCGGGCTGCTGCCGTGAGCCCGCGGCGCCTCTTGTCACCGGCCGCGCTCGCCATCGCGCTGCTCGCCTGCGACCCGCTCCCCCTCTCCGCCGACGGCCCCGACGCCAGCCA
>JAGQJJ010000010.1 GCA_020430675.1 Myxococcales bacterium | reverse complement strand
CGATCAAGGCGCTGGTGGCCGCCTGGGGCGGTCTGGACGTGTTGGTCAACAACGCGGGCGTGACCCAGATTCTGCCGATCGCGCTGCTCGAAGAGGCCGACTGGGACCGCGTGATGGCGGTCAACGTCAAGGGGCCGTACCTGTTCGCGCGCGCCGCCCTGAAGCCGATGATCCGCGCCCGTGGCGGCCACATCCTCAACATCGGCAACTTCGCTTCCGAGCGCATCATCGAGGCGCCGGTGCACTACGCCGCGTCGAAATCGGCGCTGCGCGGCTTCACCGAGGCCCTGGCCCGAGAGGTTGGTCGATACGGCGTCGCGGTGAACCTGCTCGCGCCCGGCCTGCTCGACCGCGGGCTGAGCCAGATGCTTCCGCAGCATCGCCTCGACGAGTACCTGCGCCAATGCCCGGCCGGTGAGCTGGTCGACGCCGACGCGGTCGCCAAGATGGCCGTCTGGCTCGTATCGACCGAGAACAGCTTCATCACCGGCGCCAAGATCGTCGTGGATGGGGGCCTGTGATGGAGCGCCTCGAAGCGCCACCCTACGCCGACATCTTGCGCCGCGGATTCGCCGAGTATCGCGACTTCGTCAACCCGCTGATCCACCAGCGCGCCGCGTTGACCGGCGAACCCATCGAGGTCGTACGCGCCGAAGACGGCCACCCAGTGCTGCGCGACGGCACGCCGATCGAAGAGCTGCATGGCACCCAGACCTTTGGCCACCACCCGCCCAGCGTCGCCGCCGCGATGCAGGCCTGGCTGCAAAGCGACGCGCTCAACTGGTACCCGTCGCGCGTCAACCCCTTTGTCGGCCGCCTCGCCCGCCGCCTCTGCGAGCGCACCGGCTATGAGAACGTCTACTTCGGCTGCACCGGCAGCGACGCGGTCGAAGCGGCGCTCAAGCTCGCCCGGGCCCGCGGTCGCGGCCACCGCGCGCTCTCGCTGACCGGCGCCTACCACGGCTGCACCATGGGCAGCCTCTCGCTGATGCAATCCGGTCCCTTCCGCGATCACTTCGCGCCGCATCTGCCCGGCTCAGAGGGGATCGAGTTCAATGACATCGCCGCCCTTGAAGCCGCGTTTGCCCAAGGCGACGTCGGGGTGGTCATCGCCGAACCCATCCAGATCGAAGGCGGCGTGCGACCCCTGAGCGAAGCCTACATCGAAGCGCTCTGCCATCTGACCGCCAAGCACGGCGCGCTGCTGGTGGCCGATGAGGTGCAGACCGGCCTCGGCCGGGCCGGGCGCCACTTCATCGAGAGCGCGCATTGGCCGCGACGTCCGGATGTGGTGCTGCTCGGCAAAGGCCTCGGCGGCGGTCTGGTGCCGGTCTCGGCCATGCTCACGACGCGCGCGACCTTCCTCGAAGCCTATGGTGCCGACTTCGCGCGGGGCGAGTCCCATAACTCCACCTTCTCGTTCAACGGCCTCACCGCGGTGGCTGCGCTGGCGACGCTCGATCTCATCGACGATGCCTTCATCGCGCGCTGCGCGCAGGTCGGTGATGTCTTCCGCGATGCCTTGCGGCGCCATTGCGGCGACTCGAAGCTGGTGGTCGACATCCGCGGCCGCGGGCTGATGGTGGGCGTGCAACTGGCCGACAGCGATCACCCCTGGCTCAGCTTCGAGCACTTTGGCTATCCCCAGCTCGCGGGGCAGTCGGTGATGGCACCGCTGCTGAGCCATCGTTTGTACCCACGCGGGTTCTTCTGCTTCTCATGCGGCCATGACTGGCGGGTGCTGCGCCTTCAGCCAAGACAGGCGATCCCTTTTGAGACGCTGGAACGCTTCGCGCAGGTCTGCCGCGAAGAGCTCGACCATCTGGAGGCGCTGCTATGAGCCCTGCGCGGCGCGCCCTGGTCTTCGGTGGCAGCGGCGCGGTCGGCGCCGAGGTGGTGCGCGGCCTGGTCGCGCGCGGCGTCACGGTGACGTTCACCTGGTGGCAGAGCCGCGAGCGCGCGCTGGCGCTGGCCGATGCCACCGGCGCTGCGCCCTTGCATCTCGATCTGCGCGACGCCGAAGCCATCCGCGATGCCTTGTATGCCATGGCATCCACCGCGCCGCCCGATGTGTTGGTGCACTGCGCCGCCCTCGGCAAGTCGGCTTCATTGACCGGCCTGACCGACACCGATTGGGATGAGGCCCACGCGGTCAACGCGCGCGCACCGTTTGTCGCGGTGCACGCGCTGACGCCGCACTGGATGGTCGGCGGCGGGGCCGATGTGGTGCTGGTCGGCGCGCTCGACCGGGCGCAGACGCTGCCACTGCCCGTCGCATTTGCAGCCAGTCAAGGCACGCTGCCGGCGCTGGCGATGGCGCTGGCCCGCGAGCTGGGTCCGCAGGGCATTCGGGTCAACGTTCTGGCCGCGGGCGTTCTCGACGCCGGGCTGGGCGCCACGCTGGCGCCAGCGGTGCGCGCCGATTACCTCGAGTTCAGCGCGTTGCGTCGGGTCGGGCAGCCGACCGAGATCGCGCGGGCCGCGGTGTGGCTCGCGCTCGAGAACCGATTCATGAACGGCAAGGTGCTGCCCGTCAACGGGGGCATCTGAATGCAGCTCGGGCCGCTTCAGCGAGGACGCGCGAGGCCCTGACCTCTATTTCGGAGACCGCATGCAGCTTGACCTGACCGGCCGCAAGGCCCTGATCACCGGCGGCTCGGGCGAGATCGGCCGCGCCTTGTGCGGTGCGCTCGCCGCCGCTGGCGTGGACGTCATGTTCACGTTTTTCAGCAACCACGAAGGCGCGGCCGAGACCACCGCGGCCATCGAAGCCCACGGGCGCAAGGCCATCGCGGTGCGGGCTCATTTTGGCAAGGAGCCGAGCATCGATCAGGTGCTGGCCGCGGCTCGCGAGCAGCTCGGCCAGGTGGACATCTTCGTGCACAACGCGGCCTCGGGCGTGCTCAAGCCGGCCGCCGAGCTCAGCCGGCGGCATTGGGACTGGACCCATCAAATCAACGCCCGCGCGTTCTTCTTCCTGGTGCAAGGCCTGTTCACCGGCGAAGCGCCGCTGATGGGCAGCGGCGGCCGCGTGCTCGCGCTCAGCTCGCTCGGCGCGGTCAAGGCCATCCCACAATACGCGGCGGTCGGTACCAGCAAAGCGGCGCTGGAGGCGGCAGTACGGCACCTGTCGATCGAGTTGGGCGCCAAAGGCATCAGCGCCAACGTGGTCGCGCCGGGCGTGATCGATACGTGGTCGTTGCAGCAGTTTCCCAACCGCGAAGATCTTTTGCGCATCGCGACGTTGCGCACGCCGATGGGGCGGCTCACCACGCCCGACGACGTGGCGCAGACGGTGCTGTTCCTGTGCACGTCGGGCGCGGCCATGATCCATGGTCAGACCATCAATATTGACGGGGGTTATTCGAGCATGGGCTGACCAGCGGGGCGGGTGAGATGCCGATCGACCATTCGGGGTTTCGAGAAAGTGGCGCCGGCCGACCGACGATGCTAGATCGTCCGGGCAACGTAACGCGGGGTCGGCTTCGGCCATGAGACCCAAGACGAGGAGAGCCTGATGAAGCGTTCGATCATCGCCCTGCTGATGGCGGCCCTGTGCCTGACCGCGACGGCCTGCAGCGGCTCGTCGGCCGATGCCGAGAAGGCGGCTGCCGAGATGGCGGCCAAGATGGAAGACAGCCTGAAGAAGGCCGAGGCCGAGGCCAAGGCGGCCGAGGCGAAGGCCAACGAAGCCGCAGCCGCCGCGCCCGCCGAGAAGCCGGCCGAGCCCGCGCCCGCCGCGGCCGAGCCGAGCGCTGAGATGAAGGACTTCCTCGGCGGCTTCGGCTCGTCGGATCAGGTCGAGGCCGCGCTGAAGAAGCACGGCGTCGAGGGCCTTGAGACCGGCGACATGGAGATGTACGACCTCAAGGAGCCCAAGGTCGTCGCCACCAACGGCGCCTGCTATGACTTCGAGGCCAAGGCCGGCATGACCGTGCGCACCTACGAGGTCTGCTGGGCCGAGGGCAAGATCAACAAGGTCACCGACAAGGGCATGCGCTGATTGCAGCGCCGTCGGCGCCGGGTCTGACGGCCCGGCGCGCGCCCCCTACCCCTTCGCGATTGCAAATCGCTGCCGGGCCCGCAAGAACGCCGGCAGACGGCACTCCCCTTCCATCGCCAGATCGGCCAGCACGCGACCCGTCAACGGGCCGAGCTTGAAGCCGTGCCCGCTGAAGCCCGCGCCGATGACAATTCGCGGCTCGTCGGGGTGCAAGGCCAGCATGGGATCGCTGGTGGCGGTGTTGGTATAGAGGCACGTCTGCCAGCTCGCGAGGCGCCGGATGGGCGCGTCGAAGAGCAAGGCGACCAGCGTCTTGAGCGCCGCCAGTGCGCTTGGCGCGATGGCATCAGGAACCGCATCGGGATCATCGTCCGCGCCGTGCGTGATGTGCCGGGCCAGCTTGATGCCCGGCCGGCCAAAGACCGGCAGTCCGTAGGCGCGCAGGCCATCGCCGTCGTCGGGCGCCAGCCAGGCCCAGACCGGGAACAGGCCGGGGGCTTGCAGCGAATCGGGCGCGTCGAGTTCGAAGTAACCGACCGTCTGCCGCGCGACATGCAACGCTGGCGCGAGCCAGGGCAGCAACCGGCCCGCCCAGGCGCCCGCGGTCACGATGACCTTGCCGCACTCGACGATGCCCTGCGCGGTGTGCACCGCGACATGGCTCGGGTGCACCTCGATGCGCTCGACCGGCGTGCGCGGGCGGACCTCGACGCCGGCATCCATGACCAGCCGGGCCAGCGCCCGCATCGTGCGCTCGGCGGCAACGATGCCGGCGCTGGGGTCGACCAGCACCGTCTCGGCCTGCGGGAAACGCAACAGCGGGAACCGTTTGCGCGCCTCGGCGGGGCTGAGTCGCTCCATCGCCATGGTGGCGGCGTCGGCCGCGCGCAGGTAGGCGTCGAACGGCTCGCCCGGTGGACCGAAGAAGGCGCCGGGCACCGGATGGATGAGGCGCTCGCCGGCCTCAGCTTCGAGCGCCGGCCAGACCTCGTGGTGGGCGACCTGCATCAGTCGCACATAGTCGGCATCGACGTAGGCGCTGCGCGTGATGCGCGACTGCCCGTGACTGCTGCCGCGATCATGGCCCAGGTCGAAGCGTTCGATCAGCGCGATGCGGCCCGCTTTGCGCCGCGCGAGCGCCCAGGCGGCCGACAGACCGTTGACGCCCGCCCCGATGACCGCGAAGTCGACGCGGTTCACGCAGCGCGCGGCCGAATGAACGGCACCACCCGCGCCCCCCCGCCGCGCCGCGCCGCGAGCTTGTCGGCCAACGACGTGGCGATCAGGCGCGAGAGGGCCATGATGGTCACCTGCGGGTTCACCCCGATGGTGCCCGGCATGACGCTCGCGTCGGCGAGGTACAGGTCGGGCACGTCCCACGTCTGCCCGCGCGGATCGACGACGCCGTCGCGCTTGTCAGCCGACATGCGGCAGGTGCCCATCAGGTGCGCGGTGAAGTACTCGGTGTCCTGCACGCGCGGCGGCGCGGCGTACAGCTTCTTGATGTCATCGGGCGACTTGAGCACCGGGTGATGGTGGAACGCGGTGTAGACCTCGTTCGCACCCGCAGCAAAATACATCTCGGCCAGCAGCGCAGCGGCGCGGATGAACTTGGCCTGATCGACATCGGTGACGTCGTAGCGGATATACGGCAGCCCGAAAGGCAAGGTGCGGATGCGGCCCTCGGCGTGGTCATCGACCAGCACGCCGCCGGTGGCGAGGTAGCGGTAGTCGCGGCGCAAACGCGCGGCGAGCTGCGGCCCGAACTCGCGGAACAGCGCGGTCATGAACGCGAGCGGGATGCCGCCGGGCGCAAACAGGATGCCCTCGTCGATGAACTCGACGCATTGATACGCCTGATGCGTGCCGCGCAGGCTGTCAACCGGCTCGTCGAACCGCGCGGCGAGCTTCACGTTGGGGTGAATCGTGAAGTGCTCGCCCACATGACCGCACGGCCGGCAGAGCTTGTTGCGTTGCAGCAAAAGCGGCGTCTGGATGGCGCCGCATGAGAGCACGACGGCGCGCGCGGTCACCTTGAAGCGGCGCTTCTGGAAGGGGTCGAGCAAATGCCCGGCCACGCCGACCGCGCGGCCGCCGCGGGTCAGGATCTTCTCGACCTTCATATGCGTGTGCAGGCGAGCCCCGGCGGCAAAAGCGCGCGGCAGCCAGCTATACAGCGTGCTGCGCTTGGCGCCGCTCGGGCAGCCGGTGACGCAATCGTTCGAACCGACGCAATGCCGCTGATTTCGCTTGTTGCGCGACAGCTTCCAGCCGAGCGAGGTGGCGCCGCGATAGAAGACGTCGTTGCCCCCGCCGTGGCTGCCCGGATCCTGGTAGCGCGCGTCGATCGTGTTTTCGACCTCGTCAAAATGGGGTTCGAGCGCCTTCGATGACAGCCCGAAGAGGCCGCGCCGCACCCAACTCGACAGCACCTTGTCGGGTGTGCGCCAGCACATGCCGCCGTTGACGACCGTGGTGCCGCCCACGCAGCGTCCTTCGAGGTAGGGCACCGGGCTGCGGCCGAGCATCACCGTCGAGCCGCCGCCGCGCATCATCTTGCTGAACATGTCGCCGACGTCGGCCGAGTAGTCCTCGGTGCGCAGCAGCGGGCCCTCTTCGAGCACGATGACGTCGAGGCCGGCTTCGGCGAGCGTGGCGGCCATGGTCGCGCCGCCAGCGCCGCTGCCGACGATGACCGCGTCGCAGTCGAGGTACAGATCGCCGCGCGAGTCGTGCGGCTCGATGATCGCCCCGTTCTCCTGGCTCATCGTCTCACCCCGCCGCCTGCGCGCGCTTGCCGCGCTTGCGCTGTTTGGGCGCACGCTCTTCGGCGAAGCGCAGATAGGTCTCGGGCGTCACCAACGGCTCGCCGCCGAGCGGCTCGGGCACCGGCGCGTCTTCGCGCGCGGCGTCGATCTGCACCAGTTGCTCACGAAGCGCGTGGCGATCGGCGCGCCAAGCGCGGCGTGGGATGCCCATCGCCGCCTCGACATCAGGGCGCGAGTACGCGGCAAAACAGACCAGAATCTTCAGGAAGACCGGGATGTTGCGCACCGGCGGCAGCGGGTGGTCGCTGAGGCGCTCCAGCCGTTCGAGCGTCTCTTCGACAGTCAGCTTGGTCGTGCGACGCAAGCCGGTGCGGGTCAGCGGCCCCGAGAACTCGGCGCCATAGAGCACGGCGATGAGGCCGGCGCGCACCACCGGTGGGTAGCCGCGCACCTGCGCCTCGACCTGATCGAGCACTTCGTCGGTCAGATCCTTGTCGAAGTCGTCCCAGCGCGGGACGAGGGCGGCCACCAACTGGCGGGCGATGCGCCGGCTGTAGCCGCGAAGGACGAAGTCGCTCACGGGTTGTACTCCACCACGCCCGTCACGCGGGGCGCGCTTCGGGTCGCTTGCAGTTCATGATCACAATGCTCGCCGCGACGCGCCGGCCCGAGGATGGCCGCGGCCAGAGCCCGGGTATGGGCCAGCCACCGTTCGGCGACGGCCTCGGGCACGGCGTGGTCGCGCAGCGTCTGTTCGAGCAGCACGTTTCGGCGCTGAAAATGGCCGCGCATGATCGGGTGGCGCGCGTGGGCCTCGCGCATCGTGCGGCCGGAGTAGGCCACCTCGGCGCCCAGCGCCCGCGCGGTGAATTGCGTCTCCAACTCGATGAGCCGCGCCTTCTCCTGCCCGCGAAACAAGAAGCCGATCATCGGATCGGCGAAGACGCGGTCGTAGAAATCGGCGAGCAGCGCCCGCAGGCCATCGAGGCCGCCGAGCTGGTCGAAGGGGGTCGGCTGGGGGTCCATCATGGGCCTCACGTTAGGCGGCCGGCCCGATCGGTGCAACCGATCGGTGACTGTTCGGTGGCCGAAGGGCGCGGGTGAAATCGGTTGCACTTTCCGCGGCGCGTCCGCCGGCTCTAGAGTATGCGCCAAAATACGATGCGCCTCGTGCGCCTGCCCGTTTCGAAGAAAGCTTCGAGGAGCCCCCGATGACCCGCGCACTCGCCTGTCTGGCCCTGTTTGGGGCGCTGGCCGCCGCCCCCGCCTTCGCGCAGAAGAGGAAGGCCGAGGCCCCCGAACCGCAGCACACCGTCATCTACAGCTACGAGAAGTGGTCGCGGGCCGAGCCGGCGCGCTACGTGCTCGAACCGCAGGCGGCACAGATCCCGCCCGGCGATCTGGCCGACCGCACCCGGGCCCTGTTCAAGCTGCTGGTCGGCGCCAAGCGGGGCTCGTACGGTGACGCAAGACTCGCGTTTCAAGACGATTACGCCAAAACCGGCGCGGTCTACGTCTGGCTCGACGAGGCCAAAGCCGACTACGCCCCCATCGTCATGGCCGAGACGGTCTATACCTTCACCGAGAACGGCGCGAGCAAGGTCATCTTCCCGAAGAAGGCCGATGGCGGCTGGACGCGCGCCGACGTGCCGTTTTCGGCTTATGTGCTGGTGATGCCGATGTGGCAGGTGCTGCCCCCGGCGGCCATGCCCGGCGCGCTGGCGCAGCTGCCCGACGGCACGATGATGACCGCCGAGGCGGTCAATGAGCGGTTGATGAAGGGCGACAAAGCGTTGCTCGACGCCATGTGGGGCTATGTCGATCAAGGCGGCGCCGCGGCGCTGGCCGCGGTGCGGGCCGCGCCGGTGGTCAAGATGGCCGACCGCGACGACAAGCTGCTGCCGGTGCTGCGCCTGGCCGACACCGGCCTGCGCGAAGCGGCGCTGGCCGGGCTCGACGGCTTCGACAGCAAGAAGGTCAACACCGCGCTGCGGCAGGTGATGGACGAAGACACCGAGCCGCGCCTGCGCGACACCGCGGCGCTCATGCTCAGCAAGAGCAAAGACACCTCGTTTGCCGCCGCCGCGCAGTACCACGCGCTGCGCAGCAAGGACGCCAAGGTGGTGATCGCCGCCGCCGAGGCTTTGGCGCAGAGCAAGGAGAAGGAGGCCACCTCGC
The DNA here is from genome assembly GCA_020430675.1 of Myxococcales bacterium. The sequence continues at coordinate 9,026 of JAGQJJ010000010.1, read as the reverse complement.
ACCTGCTGCACGCGCTGGCCAGCGAAGACGCGCATATCCGGGCCGCGGTGCTGACCGCGCTGAGCGCGCGCAATGACACCAAGGCGATGATCGATGCGCTCGATGACAAGTCGTTCGAGCCGCCGGTCAAGATCGAGATCGCCCGCGCGCTGACCGAGGTGAAGGACAAGAAGAGCGTTCACGCCGGCCTGATGCACCTGGCCACCGCGGCCAAGGGCGATCTGTCGGCGGGCGCGGCGGCGAAGCTGGCCGAGTTCGACCAGAAAGAGACCTATCCGGTGCTCGGTGCGGCGCTCAAGCACCCCGAAGCGCCTACGCGCCGCGCGGCGGCCAGCGCGCTCTCGCGGTTGGGTGATCCGGCTGGCCTGCCCCTGCTCGCCGGTGCCGACGTCGCCGATGAAGAGACGGGCGAGTCGATGCGCGTCGCCATCCGCACCATCTACGCCCAGCAGCCGCTCGACGCGGTGCTCAAGGCGACCAAAGAGAAGAACGACATCCTGCGCCGCGAGGCGGTGGCCACGCTCGGCACCATGGTCAGCCAGAAGGGCGTCGCCAAGTCGCGCAAGACCATCGTCGAGACGCTGCGCCCGCTCAGCGAGATGTCGGACCCGCTCATCCGCGCCGCGTCGGCCCGCAGCTTCGGCAGCATGCCCGGCGATGACGTGCGCCCCGACATCATGCGCCTCGGCGCCGATCAGGCCATCGAGGTGCAGCGCGCGGTGGCCCACGCCCTGCGCGCCTTTCCCGGCGCCGACAGCGTGAAGTTCCTGCTCGGTTACATGAACGGCAAGGATCCGGTCCTGTTGGCGAACGCCGCCGAGTCGCTGGGCCTGCTCGAAGAGAAGGAAGCGCTCAACCCGGTGATCGCGCGCCTCAACCATGACGACGTGCGCGTGCGCCGCGCCGCGACCGGCGCGCTGGTGCGCATCGGCAATACGCTCGACAAGCGCAATCCCCTGCTCTCGTTTTTCAGCGAGCGGCTGTTCGACAGCGACGGCGAGGTGCGGCTCAAGGCCGTCGAGGGCCTGCGGCTGGTGAAGGATCCGCGCACGGTGACCGCGATGGCCGCGCTGGTGCAGGATCCCGTTCCCGAGGTGCGCAAGGCGACGCTGCTGGCCATGGCCGACACCGGCCACGCCTCGGCCGTCGAAGCCATCGCCGGCGCGCTCGAGGACGATGACGCCGGCATCCGCAAGGTGGCCATCGACGCCCTCGCCCGCCTCAAGCGCAAGGAGGCGGTCAAGCCGCTCGCCGATTACGCCGAGAAGGAGCAGGACAAGGCGCTCGCCGACGAAGCGCGCCGCGTCGTGCGCACCCTCAAGGGCGGCTGAGCGCGCGGCAAGTCGCCCGCCTGCCCTGAATTGGCCTTCTGCCGGTCAATTCGCTGATTCGACCCCCCCGCCTTTGCTAAAAAGCCGCGTCCTCGGCTCTGGAGATCGCGCCATGCCCCGAAGCTTCCGCGTCCTGCTCGCGCTCGGCCTGGTCGCCGCGGCGACGGGCTGCACCGATTCATCGCCCTCGGCGCCCGCGCCGGTCACCCACAACGAGCGCCCGATCGTAGGCGGCCAGAACGAAGCCGGCCACAGCGCGGTCGGCGCGCTGGTGATCGACGACGGCCGGCAGTACGTCGGCTCGTTCTGCTCGGCGACGCTGATCGCGGCCAACTGGGTGCTGACCGCCGCCCACTGCATCGGCGGCGCGCGCGATCAAGGCGCCGGGCCGGCCCAGGTCTACTTCTACGTCGGCACCGACGCCAACCCGCGCCGCGGGCAGCGACCCCCGGGCGACTTCTATCAGTCTCGCACCTTTCACGTGCACCCGCTGTACGGCAACGACGAGCTGGGCCTCTATGACATCGCGCTCATCGAGCTGCGCAACGCAGTGCCCGGCGTGGCGCCCTACGCGCCGTTCGACGGCGACGCCAACGCCCTGGTTGGCCGCCAGCTGCTCTACGTCGGCTTCGGGGTCAACGAAGGCAACCGGCAGACCGGCGGGGGCATCAAGCGCTCGACCTCGCTGACCCTCGCCGAGCTGTATGCCACCATGTACAACTCGTCGCATGATGGCTCGGGCGTCTGCTTCGGCGACTCGGGCGGCCCCGGGCTGGTGCAGGTCGGCGGCGCCTGGCGCGTGGTCGGCGTCAACAGCAGCGTCGCCGCCGTGCAACCCGCCTGCCTGGTCAGCTCGCTGCAAACGCGGGTCGATGCCTACGCCACCTGGATGTCTTCGGTCATGGGCGGCGATCTGACCTGCAGCGACCGCCCCGCCCAGGTGTGCCAGTGCGCCGCCGGCTGCCAGGCCGATGGCATCTGTGACAACGTCGCCTGCGGCGGTACCTGCGCTGACCTGACCAATTGCCTCAATGACTGCGGCAACGACGACCTTTGCCCCATCCGCTGCCTCTCGGCGGTCACCCCCCATGCCTTCGATCTCTATCAAGACATCATCGCGTGCGGCGAGAACCGCTGTGCCAACGCGGCCGACTGGGGCCAATGCGTCAACGATCAGTGCGTCGCCGAGGTGACCGCCTGCTTCACCGACGGCGCGCCCCCCGCCGAGCTGACCTGCGAAGAGGTGATCGACTGCCTGCAGACCTGCGGCGAGGGTGACCAGGAATGCGGCTTCAACTGCTATCAATCCGGCACCGTCGACGCGCGCAACGCCTACGACGCGCTGGTGACCTGCGCCCAGGACACCTGCGGCGACGCGCCCGATTTTGATGTCTGCCTCTACTCGCGCTGCGCGCCGCACTGGTCGCGCTGCCTGCCGCCCGATGACTGCGCGCTCACCGGCGGCGACTGCCCGCGCGGCACCGCCTGCTTCCCAGCGCCCTGGGCGCGCACCTACTGCGAAGACAGCGACGGCATCGCGCTCGGCCGCGCCTGCGATGCCACCGCCATCTCGTGCGTCGACGGCGCCATCTGCATCGGCGACAACGCAGCCGGCGAATGCGTGCCCGCCTGCACCGAAAACGCCGACTGCGCGCTGGGCCCGTGTGCGCTGTTCGATGACTCGTCGCTGCCTTTCGGCGCCTGTCTCGGCTGCGATGACGTCGACGGCGATGGCTTCTGCGCCGACGTCGACTGCAACGACGGCGACCCGAACATCAATGAAGACGCCCAGGATCTGTGCGGCAACGAGGTCGACGAGGACTGCGACGGCGCCGCCGACGAGGGCTGCGTGCGCCCGTGCGATGACCGCGACAACGACGGCGCCTGCGAGAACGACTGCGACAACGACGATCCCACGGTGCGCCCCGGCGCCCGCGAGCAGTGCGGCGATGGCATCGACCAGGACTGCGACACGCAGGTCGACGAAGGCTGCCCGGTCTGCACCGACGAAGACGGCGACGGCGCCTGCGTGCCCGCCGACTGCGATGACACCAACCCCAGCGTGAACCGCAGCGCCGAGGAGCGATGCGGTGATGGCATCGACAACAATTGCGATGGCAACATCGACGAAGGCTGCGATGAGTGCATCGACGAGGACGTCGATGGCTACTGCTCGCGCTTCGACTGCGATGACCACGACCCCGGCCGCTTCCCGGGCGCCAATGAGCTGTGCGGCGACGGCGGCGACGATGACTGCGACGGCCGCAACGACGAGGGCTGCGACGTCTGCGACGAGACCGAGACCTGCGGCGACGGATTGGACAATGACTGCGACGGCTCGGCGGACGAGGGCTGCGACTTCGTCTGCGAAGGCACCGACGATGCCGACGGCGACGGCATCTGCGCCGACGAGGACTGCGACGACACCGACCCCAATATCGGCCGTTGCCCCGAAGATGACGGCGGTGTCGGCGAAGACGCCGGGCCGTCCGAAAACGACCAGGGCGTGATCGACGTCGACGGCGGCATCGGCGGGGCCGGCGGCGGTGGGCAGGGCGGCGCCGGTGGCGGCGGCAGCGAACAGCCCGGCGGCGGTGGTGGCGGCGGCGGCGGCGCGGGCTGCGCCTGCGACGTCGGCGGGGGCGATTCCGGCTTGAGCCCCTTGCTCCTGTTGCTCGCCCTGGTCGGCCTGCGCCGGCGGAAGCCGTTGCATCGGCACCGCTGACGCAATACGGTTCGCGGCCACGGATGCCGCCACGCTGCCCTACGTCTATCAATACGCCGTCGGCGGCCTCGTGCTCGCCATCGGCCTCTTCTTCGCCCATCGCGCCGGCTATGTCGGGCTGCGCGCGGGCGCGCCGCGCCGCAATCTGCTGCTCATGCTCGGCGGCCTCGCCTTTTTCATGGCGCTGCAAGGCTACCTGCAGTTCGTCGCGCCGTCGGCGCCGCATGTCACCGGCCACGCCGAGCCGCTGCCGCAGAAGTCGGTCGGCACCGCGCTCGACTACGGGGTGATGATCGGCTACTTCCTGGCCATCCTCGCCGTCGGCACCTGGTTCGGGCGGAACAACAAGTCGACCCACGACTTCTTCTTCGGCGGCCAGCGCTTCTCGTGGTGGTTCATCACCATGTCGCTGGTGGCGACCATCGTCGGCTCGTTCTCGTTTGTGAAGTACAGTCGCGTTGCTTATAAGTATGGTATCGCCAGCAGCCAGACTTATCTCAACGACTGGTTCTGGCTGCCGCTCTTCCTGTTTGGCTGGCTGCCGATCATCTTCTTCAGCCGGGTGATCTCGATCCCCGAGTACTTCGAGCGCCGCTTCGGCAAAGCCGCGCGGCTGACCGTGACGGCGCTGCTGCTCATCTACCTGGTGGGTTATATCGGCATCAACCTGTTCACCATGGGCAAGGTGCTGCACCAGTTGATCGGCTGGCAGATCCTGTCCTCGGCCTGCGTGGTCGCCGCGATCTCGGCGGTCTATGTGACCTGGGGCGGACAGACCTCGGTCATCGTCACCGATCTCTTCCAAGGCATCATGTTGATCGCCGCCGGCGGGCTGCTCTTCTTCCTCGGCATCAACGCCCTGGGCGGCTTCGGCAACTTCTGGTCGGCGCTGCCGCCGGACCATCGCATGGCCTTCCCGAACTTCAATACCGACCCGTCATATTCAATGGTCGGCGTGTTCTGGCAAGACGCCATGGCCAACAGCGCGGTGTTCTATTTTCTCAATCAGGGCGTGATGATGCGCTTCCTGTCGGCGCGCTCGGTCAACGAGGGCAAGCGCGCCATCGTCGCCACCGCGCTGGTGCTGATGCCCATCGCCGCGGTGGTCGTCGCTTCGGGCGGCTGGGTCGGCGCGGCGATGACCAGCGCCGGCTTGTTGCCCAAGATCGAGAACCCGAGCGACGCCTTCTTCCAGGTCTCGGCGGTGCTCTGTTCGCCCGGCGTCTTCGGCCTGATCATGGCCGCCCTGACCGCGGCGTTGATGTCGACGGTCGACACCCTGATCACCGCCGTCGCGGCCATCGCGGTCAACGACGTGTGGCGACCCTATGTTCGGCCGAAACGGCCCGACCGCTACTACCTGAAGATCGCTCGCAACACCTCGATCATCGTGACGCTGGTCGGCGTGGCGCTGGTGCCGGTCTTCATGAGTTTCGACTCGATCTACAGCGCGCACGGCGCCTTCACCGCGGCGACCACCCCGCCGCTGGTCATCGCCGTCTTCTGTGCCATGCTCTGGCCGCGGTACACCTCGGCCGCGGCCGTCGCGACGGTGGTGGGCGGCTTCGGCATGGTCCTGCTCTCGGTGGTCTTCCCGCAGATGGTGGCGCCCTTCGCGCACGGGGTGCCGGCGATCGAGCTGCCCGCCGACGCCGGCCTGCTCGCGGGCGCCAAGGTCTACCAGTTCACCCGCGCGCTCTTCGGTCTGGTCGCCAGCGCCGTCATCGCGGTGGTTGTCACGCTGGTGACCAAGCCGCGCGACCCGGCCAGTCTGCGCGGGCTGACCCACGCCACCTCGGCGGCGTTTGCGCCGCGCGCGGCGGCCGAGCTGTACCAGCCGGCGACGAAGATTCGCGCCGAGGTGCGGGCTGACGCCAACGAGGCCGAAGACGCCGAGACCGGCGACCTGATCGTGCACCTCACCGAAGCCGCACGCGCCGCGCTCGGCGCCCGCCCCGGCCAGCGCGTGCTGGTCTCGGACCGCCGCTGGTGGTTTGGCGGCCTGCGTTCCCTGCATGGCACCATCGCCGACGACCCCGCCCCCGGCGACGGGCTTGCGATCGGACTTGGCCCGCAGATGCGCACCCGCGCCGCCCGCCGCGGCGGCCCGGTGATCGTCGAGCTCATCGGCTGATGGCCTGCCCGCTCGTCTTCCTCGACCTCGATGGCACCCTCATCGGCCCGTCGGCCGACGTGCACCCCGCGCTGTGGCCCGCGCTCGACGCCGCCCGTGACGCAGGCACCGTGCTCAGCGTCTGCACCGGCCGCCCAGCCGGTGGGGTCGCCGGTCGCCTGGCCGCGAAGCTCGGGCCCGACACACCGCATATCTTTCACGGCGGCGCGGGCGTGCTCACCGGCAACGGCGGCCTGCTGCGCGCTGAAGCAATGCCGGTCGCCGCGCTCAAGGCGCTGCTCGACCGCGCCCGCCGCGAAGGCCATACCTTCGAGCTGTATACGCCCACGACGCTCTTCGCCGAGCGCGACACCCGGCTCTATCGCCAGCACCAGACGCTGCTGGGCTTCGCGGGTCGCTTCGCCGATCTGGCCGCGCTCATCGAGCGCGAGCCGATCATCAAGGCGCAGTGGGTCACCGAAGACGACGCCGTCGCCCGACAACTGCTCGCCGAGCTGCCCGAAGGTTGCTTCGGTGCCATCGCCGACAGCCATGCCATGCCCGGCGCGCATTTCCTCACGTTGACCCGCCAGGGCGTCGACAAGGGCGACGCGGCGCGCTTTGTCGCCGCCCGCCTCGGCGTCGACCTCGCCGACTGCGCGGCCATCGGTGACGCGGCCAATGATCTGCCGGTGCTCGAAGCCGTCGGCCACCCCTTTGTCATGGGCGACGCGCCCGCCGCGCTGCGCCAGCGATTCCCCACCGTGCCCACAGTGCACGAACACGGCGTGCGCGCCGCCCTTCAGCAGTTGAGCCAGCGATGAGAAAGACCGTCTTCACCACCCATGCCGGCGTCGAGATCCCATTGATCTGCGGCGCCATGTACCCCTGCTCGAACCCCGAGCTGGTCGCCGCGGTCTCGGCCGCCGGCGCGCTGGGTGTCATACAGCCCATTTCGCTGAGCTATGTGCACGGCCACGATCTGCGCGAAGGCATCCGCCTGATCAACCGGCTCTCGGGCGGTCGGCCGGTGGGCTTCAATGCCATCGTCGAGAAGTCATCGAAGGTCTACTCCGATCGCATGCGCAAATGGGTCGACATCGCGCTCGAAGAGGGGGTGCGCTTCTTCGTGACGGCGCTGGGCAACCCGCGCTGGGTCGTCGAAGCCGTGCACGCCGTCGGCGGGGTGGTCTACCACGACATCACCAACCGCCGCTGGGCGGAAAAGGCGCTCGAACATCAGGTCGACGGCCTCATCTGCGTCAACTCACGGGCCGGTGGCCACGCGGGCGACCAGACGCCCGACCGGCTCTACGCCGAGCTGAACGACCTGGGCGTGCCTTTGGTCTGCGCCGGCGGCATCGGAGACGCCGATGACTTCGCCCGCGCCCTCGACCTGGGCTATGCCGCCTGCCAGCTGGGCACGCGCTTCATCGCCACCGAAGAGTGTCAGGCCCACGTTGAGTACAAGCAGGCCATCCTCAAGGCACACGCTGACGACATCGTGCTCACCACGCGCATCAGCGGCGTTCCGGTGGCGGTGATCAAGACGCCGTACATCGAGAAGACCGGCACCGACGCCGGCCCGATCATGCGCCGCATGCTGCGACACCCGAAGCTCAAGCACTACGCCCGCATGATCTACAGCGTGCGCTCGATCATGGCCCTCAAGCGCTCGTCGTTGCAGGGGGCCGGCTATCGCGATTACTACCAGGCGGGCCGCAGCGTCGATGGCATCCATGCCATCGAGCCGGCCGCAGAGATCGTCCGTCGTTTTGCCGCGCGCCTCTCGGCCGCGGCGTAAGCGCCATCCTTTGAACGGAGGCATGCCATGAAGATCGCCATCCTCGGCGCCGGCAACGTGGGCACCACCCTCGGTCGCGGCTTCACCCGCGCCGGCCATGCCATCACCTATGGCGTGCGCAACCCGGCCGACGCCAAATACGACCGCCTGCGCAAAGAAGGCGCCGGCGTTGAGCCCATCGCCGCCGCCGTCGCCGCCACCGACGCCGCGCTGCTCACGGTGCCCTGGGGCGCGGCCGAGTCGGCGCTGGCCGCCGCCGGCGACTTCGGCGGCAAGCCCCTGCTCGACTGCACCAACCCCATCGGCCCCGGCCTGACGCTGACCCACGGCCACACCGACTCGGGCGCCGAGCAGGTGCAGCGCTGGGCCAAGAGCGCCAAGGTGGTCAAGGTGTTCAACAGCACCGGCGTCGAGAACATGGCCAACCCGCTCTATGGCACGACGCCGGCGGCGATGTTTGTGTGCGGCGACGACGAAAACGCCAGCCAGGTCGCGTTGCAGCTCGCCGGCGATCTGGGCTTCGACGCGCTGCATTGTGGTCCGCTGCTGCGCGCCCGCCTGCTCGAACCGCTGGCGCTGCTCTGGATCGACCTCGCCCTGGTGCGCGGCCACGGCCGCGACATCGCGTTGGCGCTGCTGCGGCGGTGACCGTACCGCTGCGAAGGCGAAGCCCGCGCTGAACCTGGCGGTCGCGCCATCGCCGAGCATTTTGTGCAAAAAATCGACGCGGCGCCGCAACCTGGACGGCGCATACGGGTTTTCCTCCACGAAACCGACATCGAGGAGCACCCATGGAACTCGCCACCGAGACGAAGCCGAACCCGTCTGCCCGTGCCCTGCCCGCGTCGCCCCGCCCTGCGCGTGACGGTGGGCACGGACCGCATCTGTTGTTGACGCTGGCCCAGCGCGCCGCGCTGCAGGCCAGCATCTGCGACCTGCGGGCCGGCGCCGATGCGGCCCGCGATCGCGCGTTGCGACATCACCGGGCGGCGGGCGACGCGGTCAGCCGCTCGGTCGCCGAGGCCACCCATCGCGTCTTTGTGGCCCTTGGCA
>JAGQJJ010000108.1 GCA_020430675.1 Myxococcales bacterium | reverse complement strand
GACGGCGGCTGGGTGGGCGCTGCGGGCGGCGGTTCGACCGGCGCTTCGTGCCTGGGGGCGGGGTCGACCTCAGCGGGCGGTGCTGCCGGCGCGGCGGGCGCGCTCTGGGCGGCGGGCGCCTCGGGCATGGCCGAAGGTGCGGCCGAATCGGGCGCTGGCGTCTCTTTCGGGGCCGTCGGCTCCGGGGCGGGTGGCGGCGTGTCGGCCTCGTCCTTGGCGGGCGGTTTTGTCGCCGGCTTCTGCTTCCGTTTTCGCGGCTTGCGGGCCTTGCGGGGCGGCTTGGGCTTGCGCCGCTTGCGGACCTTGGGCGGCTTGTCGGCCGGCTGCGCCACCTCGTCGCCAGCAGGTGGCGGCGCACCGAGCACGGTGGCCGGGATGCGCATGGTGTTCGGCGGCGATGCCGGCTCGTCAGCGGGCGGCGCCGCGGCCGGTGGCGTCAGCGCGGGCGGCGCGGGCGTGGCATCGGGCGGCGGCATGGGCTCGGGCGGGGCTTTGCGTTTTGGCTCGGGACGCGGGAGCGAGATGCGGATCGTCTGCGGCCCGTCGAGGAACTCGGCGTCGATGCGCTTGAGCAGGTCGCGGTTGATGATCGGCCGGCGAAAGCGCACGCGCAGGATGGCGCCGGGCGGCCGCTCTTTCGAGGGGTGCAGCAGCGCGCGCTTGATCAGCGGATCGCGCATCTTCATCCACCGGCGCTCGGCGGTGATGCCGCCGAGGCGAATGATGAGCACCTCGCCGTCGGCGGCGGGGATGACCTCGGCGAGTGATCCGTCGATGGGGCCGCTGGCGGTGAGGGTGAAGTCGAGCCGATCGGGGTGGCTCTCGAAGTGGACGCGCTCGACCTGGGCGGGCTCGGCGAGCGCCGAGCCGCAGACCGTCAGCAAGATGGCCACGATCGCCCAGGAACGGGCGTGCAGGTCGTTCATTGCCTGACAGACTTGGCCCGGCGACGGCCCAAAGTCAACGGCGTTGCCGGTCAGGGTCTCGCCGGAACCTGCCCGATGCATCCGATGCTGCGGTTCAAAGGGCACGCCCGCTCAATTGGTAAGCGGGCTCTCGATCCGGTGGGCGAAGCGCATGGGGAAACAGCGCCGCGCCGACCTCGGGTGAAGCCGGCGCAGCGGAACGCGCGAGAGGCGGGAGAGCGCTCAGCGGCCGCAGTCGCTCTTGGCGGCTTCGCGCATACGGTGGCGGCGTGCGCTGGTTCGTCAGCAGGCTGGCATCGCGGGCGCGGTTGGCGGCGGCGACGACCGCCGATTGGTACTGCCCGTGGTTGCGCCAGTCACCGCCGCAGGGCGCCTGGCTGTCGACCCATTGCGTGCCCGAGCAGCCCGTGGTGGGGTCGAACGCCACATTCATCGGCGTGCCGGGGCAAAGGTCGTTCTCGTCGGCCACGCCGTCGGCGTCATCGTCGCGCACGTCGTCCTGCCCGTCGCCGTCGAAGGCGAGCTGATCGGCGTTGGCGATCAGCGGGCAGTCGTCGGCCCCATCGAGCGCGCCGTCGTTGTCATCTCGTCGCGCTCGCCGCCGGGTGGTGGTTGTGGCCCGAAACACCTGTGGCGGCGCCGCGGCTTTCGCTCGCAGTCGGCCCGGGTGCGGCGGGTCTCAGCGGTCAGTGGTAGCGCGACCGGTCCGCGCCGGTGACCGGCAGCCCGTCAGGCGGCGTGCTGGTGGCGGTCGAAGACGGACAGCAGGGTGGCGAAGAGGGTGCGGGCCTCGGTCGCGGCCGCCGGCCAGGGGCTCAGTTGAAGTTGTCCCCCGGCGGTCTCGCTCACCAGCACCACCGGCGGCGCGTCGTCGCCCAGGGCGTCGGCGGCGAGGTCGTCGGCGTAGGCCTGATCGCAGAGCATCGCGGAGTAGTGCTGGCCCCGGATGAGCAGCGCGGCCACGCGCAGCGAGGGCGCCAGCGTGACCTGGCAGCCGGTGGTCGAGGTGAGCTGGTCGGCGATGCGCCGGGCTCGCTCCGGCTGACGCATGATCAGCAGGACGTGGCCCAGGGCATGGGCCGGCAAAGGCAGTGGACGCATGGCTTCCCCTCCGCGCGCGTGCCGAGGTGCAGATCCAAGCGCCGTGCCAGCCAGAAAACGGCCATTTGGGCCCGTCTGAGCCCGATCTCGTCAAATTTCTGACGTCAAGCGTCAGACGATTGGCGCAAGGCGGGCACATCGGCAAGGTCGTCGGCGCGGTAGCGGCGGTCGGCCAACCGATAGGCGCTGTGCGGCACCTTGCCCAGCAAGAGCTCGCGGGCGGCGGGTTCGGGCAGGCCGAACTGGTAGATCGCGTGCGCGTCGTCGGGGTCGCACAGCACGAAGTACATCGCCTGCACGCCGCCATCGAGCCAGGTGCAGAGGTGGTCGGCGCGCTGCATCTGATAGCTCGCGACGTGCTGGTGCAGGTCGGGCGCCAGGGCGGCGTAGGCGGGCGCGGCGCGTTCGCAGCACATCACCACCGGTCCGCAGGCCGAGTGGTCGTTGCTGGTGCCATGCTTATGGATGTAGACCCCGGCGTTGCCGGCTTCATTGAAGGGCACGAGCCAGGCCGGGGTGCGCTGGGCGCCGGATCGGGCCTGGGCGGGGCGCGGCTTTCGCTTCTTGATCTTGCTCACCATGGGCGCAGGGTAGCGCAGGCGGGGCGGTCGGTCATCCCCCGCAGCGCCGGATCGCCTGCTCGACGCTGCGGCAGTAGCTGACGCCGAAGAAGTGCACATGCACCAGCAGGAAGTAGAGCTGGTAGTAGGGCAGGGCCTCGGTCACCTCGCGCGGGATGGGGTGGTGCGCGGTGTAGGCAGCGTAGACGCGGGGCGAGAAGCCGCCGAAGAGGGCCATCATCGCGAGGTCGACGGCGCGTTCGCCGTGCCAGACGCTGGGGTCGATGAGCGCGGCGCCGGCGGGGGTCATGAGCACGTTGCCGCTCCATAGGTCGCCGTGCAGCAGGCGTGGGCCTTCGAGCGGCGGGCGATAGTGCGACAGCAGGCGGTCGAGGCGGGGGCCCAGGTCGCCGAGTTGCGTCCAGGTGGCGCGCAGCAGCGGGGTGAGGCGGTGTTCGATGAAAAATGCGTGGCCCTCGGTGTTGCGACCGGCGGGCAGGGGGAAGCGGCCGAGGAAGACCGGGTCGTCGGCGCCATAGGTGGGCGCGGTGACGGCGTGGGCGGCGGCGATTTGGGCGCCGAGGTCTTTGGGCGCCTCGGGGCCGGGTGGCAGCCAGCGCATCACCAGACCCCGGGCGTCGACGAGGTGCACTTCCGGTACGCGGATCCCAGCCGCGGCGAGGGTCGAAAGCCCGCGGGCCTCGGCGGCAAAGAGGCCGGGTGGCGCGTCGGCGCATTGTTTGACGACGTGGTCGCCGCAGCGCCAGACCTGACCCATATCGCCGCCCGAGAGGCGCTCGGGGCGGGCGTCGGGCAGGCCGGCGCGGCGCAGCAGGTCCGTGGGCGTCATGGATTTGACGCGACGTTCACTCGAAGCGGATGCGCAGGCCGCCGGTCAGGGCCATGACCAGCAGGCTGTAAGTGCCGTTGGCGAGGTCGTAATCCGACTTGGTGGTCTCGCGCGGCAGCACGTATTGCACGTGCAGGTCGCCGACGAGCTCGGCGTCGCCGCCGCCCAGCCATTCGAGCGCGCCCAGGTGGTAGCCGGCGATGAAGGCGCCGACGACGCGATGGCCGTCTGGGCTGGCGACGTCAAGCGTCTCGTCGGGGCTGGCGCCGGTGTGGTAGCCGAGCACGCCGCCGAGGCGCAGTTCGTCCATCTTGTGCATCACGCGGGCGTCGACCCGCACGGTGTCGACCCAGTCGCGCACCAGGGCGACGGTGGCTTGGGAGCCCAGGCCCAGCTCGGGCTGCACCAGCTCGTTCGAGTCGAGGGTGGCGGTCAGCGCGTCGACCTCGGAGTGGCGCTCCCAGCCGAAGGTGGCGGCCAGATCCCAATCGGCGCTGGCGGCATAGCTGATGCCCGCGTAGACGGCGGGCGGCAGCGGGAACTCGACCTGCGCCTCGCCGTTGACCTCGGCCGGGTAGCGCAGGCCCTGGGCGGCGAGGTCTTCGGTGAACATCGGGTGGTTCATGTCGAGCTTGAACTCGCCGGTGAAGGTGACCGGCACGCGGTGCAGGTACGAGGCGGCCAGCACCAGGTCAGGCGTGGGCGCGTAGGCGATGCCGACGCGGGCCGACCAGCCGATGCCGAGGCCGGGGCCGATGTCGACCGGGCGGCTGAGCACGTCGAGCTCGCGCACTTCGCTGGGCGCGCTGGGGCCGAAGTCGTTGGCCTGACCGATGGGCGGGTTGTTGAAGGTGTCGTGCAGCAGCGGCGTGCTGGCCAGATCGACGACCTTGCGCAGCCGGAGCTGGCCGCCGATGACGCCGAAGCCGAGGCCCACGCTGAGCTGCTCGTTGACCCGCCAGGCGATGGCAGGCGCGACTTCGACCATGAGCAGCTCGACCGATTGCAGCGCCCACTTCTGCGCGCCATCGTCGGGGAAGGCGAGCACCGCGCCGAAGGGCACGAAGGTGCCGACGCCGACCACGAGGTCGTCGGTCAGGGCGCGGGCGTAGAAGATTTGCGGGGCCGGCGCCGGGATGACCTGGGCGGCGCTGACGGGGTCCGCCGGGCCCGAGAGCGACGGGTTGAGGTCTTCGGCGGGTACCGGGGCCTTGAAGCGCAGGCTGTCGCGATGCTGGTAATCGCCGAGCCGCTCGCGCTCGTAGTTGGCCGAGAGGAAGAGCAGCGAGGCGCCGACGAGCCACTCCGAGGTGAAGGGCCCACGGGCGGCGAGGCGGCCGAGCATGGCCGGGTTCCAGTGGGCGGCGGCCGGATCGGCGTGCACCGGCGACGACTCGCTGGTGCCGATGACGGGCCCCGAGAGGCCGCTGGCCCCGGCCGGCGACGCGGCGGCGAGGCAGAGCGCGAGGGCCAGGCAACGCGGCAACGCGGGGGACATCAGCGAATCCTCGTCAGGGTCAGCGGCAGACGCGCCCGGCTGGGCTTCTCGCCGATCTTCATCTGGTAGACCCGCTCCATGTCGTCGACGACGTAGAGCACGTCGCCCGGGTTGACCTGCACCTTGAGGTGGGTGTCGTCGCCGTCGATCGCGGTGCGCGTGGCGATCTGCATGGTCAGCTCGGGGTCGGAGAAGAAGCCGGGCTTCTCGTAGCGGTAGGGCCGGACCGGGCGGCCGTCGTGGTCGTTGGGGATGTCTTCGGGCGCGATGAAAAACAGCCAGTCGCCCGATCCATCGGCGGGGTGGCGGTAGAAGAAGTCGGCGGCGCCCCAGGTGTTGTCGAAGAGCGCCGAGGCGACCGTGACCAGGCTCGACGGGTCGGCGCGCAGGCTGGCTTTCACGCCGCCGATCAGGTCGGCCATCGACAGGCCGAGCGGCACGTCTTCGAGGGTGAAGACCAGGTTGGCGTCGCCCTCTTCCAGCCGCGGTTCGCCGTCGTGCACGCGAATCTGCGCCACTTCGGTAATCAAATCCCAGATATAGGTCGGCGCGGGCGGGTCGCCGACGCGGCCGGGCGTGGCCAGCGAGAGCCAGCCGTTCTGCACGTCGAGCAGCAGCAGCGGCTCGCCTTCGTCGCGGCGGCGGAACTCGCGGTGCAGCGAGTGATCCTGCCAGCGGGCGAAGGCGGCCTCGGCGACGACGCGCTCCAGGGTATAGGCGGGGGCGGTCCAGACCGGGCTGTCGCCGCGCGGCATGGGGTCGCGGGCGGTGCCGCCGGGCAGGAAGCGGGCGTCTTCGCCCATCGCGAAGATCATGCGGTCGATGGTGGGCGGGTCGCGGAACGAGCCTTCGATCGAGAGCCAGGCGGGGTCGTCGAAGTTGAACAGCGTCTCGGGGTGATCATCGATCGAGTTGACGCCGGCGACGGTGCCGTCGGTGAGGTCGAGACCCTTGTCGGGCACGCCGTTCACATTGGCGCGCACCACCATCTGCAGGTCTTCTTCGAACAGGCGCGCTTCGACGGCGCCGCCGATGAAGCCAGGGTGGTAGCGACCGCCCTCGGCGTAGGGGCCGTAGCGGCGCTCCAGCGTGCGCAGGTCGGAGAGCACGTCGTCGAGAAAGACCGGCAGCTTGCCGGGGTCGACCGGGTAGAGCCCTTCCGGGTTGTCAGCGGTGCGCGGGCCGGGGCGCAGGTCGAGCGCAAACCAGAGCACGTAGCAGCCGACGAAGAAGGCGAGCGAGAGGTGCGCGGCGAGGCGGAAATGGCTGACCGCGGGCACGTCGACCAGGCCGCTCTTGACCATGAACCACCCGAGCAGCCCTTGCAGGCCGCCGAGCGCAAAGGCGATCAGCCCGCGCACCGCCCAGCGGCCACGCAGTTGCCGGCGCACGGTGAACCACAGCCAGGGCACGAAGAAGAACACGCCGATGAGGCGCCCGAGCAGGCGGTGCAGGTACTCCCAGAAGAAGATGCGCTTGAACCCGGCCAGGTCCATGTGGCTGTTGATGAGCCGGTACTCGGGGATGGCCTGGTACTTCGCGAAGGCCTCCTGCCATTCCTCCTTGTTCAGCGGGGGCACGGCGCCCATGATCGGGTCCCACTCGGTGATGGACAGCCCGCTGCCCGTGAGCCGGGTGATGCCGCCGATGACCATCACCCCGATGACCGCGAAGATGAACAGGAGCCAGATGACAACCGCGCGCGATGGCGCTTCTCGGGCGTTGGGCATGCGACTCATTAATCGCCCCACGCCGCCGCGTCAACGCCGCGATCGCCGATCGCTCGCTTGTCGGCGGCGAGCGCGCGAGGCAAGATGGGCCGGCGCTCCCGGAGAATACCGTGTCCGAGACGGAGACCTGGCTCGATTACCTGCACCTGTGCATCAAGCGGTACATCCATCGCTTCGGCTATCGCATGGTGCAGACCACCGGCACGCTGAGCGCGCTGTTCATCAGCGTCGATGAGGCCCGCCGGCTGCTTGGCACGCAGACCGAAGCCGAGCTGCCGCCCCCGCCGCCCGCGTTGCGTCTGCCACCGCCGGAAGAGACCGACGCGCAGCTCACCGAGGCGGAGAAGGGGCTGGTGACGCTCGCCGGGCAGGACGGCGCGCTGGGCATGCTGCGGCGGTGTTTTGGGCTCGATGATCGCCAGCTTCGCCTGCTGCTGGCCGCCGCCGGGCCGCTGATCTCGGTCGATCTGGCCCGCCTGTACTCGTTCGCCTGGGCCGATTTTTCGGTCAAGCTGCCCACCGTCGGCTTCCTCGCCGAGCTGCTCGCCAGCCCCAGCGAGTCGGCGCAGGCCTGGCAGGAGGAGTTTGCCAGCGACGCGCCGCTGGTGCGCTACCGGCTGGTCGAGCTGCGCGATGGCTCGGCCTGGGGCGCGCCGAGCCCGCTGTTGCACCGCGGGGTGGTGGTGCCCGATGGCGTGCTCGCGTTTCTGCGCGGCGATCAGCGGTGGCGCGATTCGAGCCTGCCCAGCGCGTTGCAATCGGCGGTCGCGATCGACCGACCCGAGGCGGCGGCGTCGATCGATCGGCTGTTCTTGCCCGCCCGCTCGCGGCGCGACCTGGAAGCTTCGCTCGGCCGTGCCCTGGTGACCGGGCGGCCGCGGCTGCTGCTGGTCGGGCCCGACGGTGTGGGTCGCCGCACCGCGCTGGCCGCGTATGCCGCCCGCCGCGGCTTCGGGCTGCTGACCGTCGATCTGCACCGACTGTCGCGCGCGCCCGACCAGTTCGTCTCGGTGCTCTCCGAGGCGGGCCGCGAGGCGTTGATGCGCCGCTGTGTGCTGGTGCTCGAGGGCGACGAGCTGTTCGAGATGCGCGAGCTTTGGGAGCGCCTGCTGCCCGGCGCGGCGCAGCTTGTCAACCGGCACGCGGGCCCGGTCGCGATCACGGCGCGCACCTCGCTGGCCGCTTTGCATCGGCAGATCGCCGATCTGTTCGACGTGATCATCCCGCTGCCCGAGCCGGTCGATCAGCGCGAGGTCTGGCGCCGCGCGCTCGGTGAGCGAGACCCGGTCGACGAGGCGCTCGCTTCGCCGCTGGGCAATCGCTTCAACGTGTCGCCGGGCACGATCTACGCCTCGGTCGAGGAGGCCCGCGCCCGCCGCGTGCTGACCGGGGCGCAGGGGCCGCTCTCGGTCGACGAGGTCTCGCGCGCGGTGCGGCATCGCCTCGACCACATGCTCAGCCAGGTCGCCGAGCCGTTCACGACGTCGCTGGGCTGGGAAGACGTCATCCTGCCCGAAGACGTGCGCCTGGTGCTCGACGAGATCATCGCCCAGGCGCGGCACCGCGAGATCGTCTACGACGCTTGGGGCTTCCGGCGAAAGATGTCGTACGGCCGCGGCCTGAGCTGCCTGTTCATCGGCCCGCCCGGCACCGGCAAGACGATGGTCACCGCGCTCATCGCCCAGACGCTCGGGCGCGAGCTGTACCGCGTCGATCTGTCGCGCGTGATCAGCAAGTGGGTGGGCGAGACCGAGAAGAACCTGGCCCGCGTGTTTGATGAGGCGGAGAAGGCCCAGGTCATTCTGCTCTTCGATGAGGCGGACGCCCTGTTCGGCTCGCGCACCGAGGTCAAGGGCAGCAACGACCGCTTCGCCAACATGGAGATCAACTACCTGTTGCAGCGCATGGAGTCGTTCGACGGCATGTCGCTGCTGACCACGAACTTCGCCAAGTCGATCGACGAAGCGTTCAAGCGGCGGCTGAAGTTCCGGGTCGACTTCCCCATGCCCGACGCCGAGCAGCGCGCGCAGTTGTGGTCGTCGATGCTGCCGTCGACGTGCGCCACCGAGGGCGATCTGAAGTTCGAGTACCTGGGCAAGCGCTTCAAGATGGCGGGCGGCAACATCAAGAACGCGGTGCTGCGCGCGGCCTTCTTCGCCGCCGATGAGAAGCGCCCGATCGACGCGGGGCTGCTGGAGCGGGCGGCCATCGCCGAGGCGCGTGAGATGGGGCGGCTCATCTGACCCGCGCAGCAGCCGGCCGGCCTGTCTCGGGCCTGGAGCGCGTCTGGCTCTGCGCCGGCCGCATCGCGCCGCCGTTTGCGATCCACTTGATGCTGGAATGGCCTGGCCCGCTCGATGAGGCGCGCTGGCGCAAAGCGATCGAGCGCGCGGCGGCGGCGCATCCCACGATGCGGGCGCGGTTGCGCGGCGTGGGGCGCGGCTGTCGCTGGCAGGTCGATGAAACACCGGTCCT
>JAGQJJ010001094.1 GCA_020430675.1 Myxococcales bacterium | reverse complement strand
GCTGGCCCGAGGGCGTCCCCCGGCTCGACGTGGACGCGCTGTGCGCCGGGGCAGCGCCGGCGGCCTTCGCCGAGCTCGACGACATCGACCCGGCCGGGCTGGCCTACGTCATCTTCACCTCGGGCTCCACCGGTGAGCCCAAGGGCGTGATGATCGAGCACCGCGCGGCGCTGAACACGGTCGATGACGTGGTGACGCGCTTTGGCTGGGGCGCGGGCGATCGGGTCTTCGGGCTGTCGCGGGCCGGCTTCGACCTGTCGGTGCAGGACGTCTTCGGCACGCTGGCGGTCGGCGCAGCGCTCGTCTTGCCGGCGCCCGATGCGCTTCGGGATCCGGCGCGCTGGGCGGCGCAGGTCGAGGCGACGGGCGTCACGATCTGGAACACCGTGCCGACGCTGATGGACATGCTGGTGACCCACGCCGAAGCGCGCGGGGGGCGGCTCGACACGCTGCGGCTGGTGATGCTGAGCGGCGACTGGATCCCGACCACGCTGCCAGATCGGGTGCGCGCCCTCGCGCCGCGGGCGGCGGTGGTGAGCTTGGGCGGCGCGACCGAGGCGGCGATCTGGTCGATCGCCCACCCCATCGAGCGGGTCGAGCCCGAGTGGACGAGCATCCCGTATGGCCGACCGCTGCGCAATCAGCGGCTCTATGTGCTCGACGACGCCCTCGCGCTGCGGCCCGACCACGCGGTGGGCGAGATCTACATCGCCGGCGATGGCCTGGCGCGGGGCTATATCGGTCGGCCCGACGAGACGGCGGCGCGGTTCATCGCGCACCCGCGGACGGGCGAGCGGCTGTATCGCACCGGCGACCTCGGCCGCTATCGCGTCGAGGGCGACATCGAGTTCTTGGGGCGGGTCGACTTCCAGGTGAAGATCGGCGGCCATCGGGTCGAGCTGGGCGAGATCGAAGCGGCGTTGCTGGCACGGCCCGGGGTGGAGCGCGCGGTGGTGCTCGCCGTGGGTGAGCCGCGCGGCGTCCGGCGGCTGGTGGCCTATGTGGTCGCGTCGGCGCCGGCCGAGGCCTCCGATGCGTCCGATGCGTCCGCGGCGCTGCGCTTGAGCCGACCCGGTCTGCGGCGCGATTTGGCCGGTGCGCCCACCGTCGAGCTGCCGTCGTTGGCGGCCGACGCGGCGCGTTGGCATCAGCGGCGCAGCGTCCGTCGCTTCGACGCGGCGGCGGTCGCGGTCGAATCGCTCGCCGAGCTCCTGGCCGAGCTGTGCCCGCTCTTTGCGCCCGATCGAGCGTTGCCCAAGTATCGCTATCCCTCGGCCGGCGACCTGTACCCGGTGCAGGCGTTTGTGGCCGTCGAAGGCGGGCGCGTCGCCGGGCTTGAGCAGGGCGTCTATTATCACGACGCCGATCGGCATGCCTTGCGGCGCGTGGCCGACGCGGCGCCGGATGTCTCGTGGCATCACCCCCGCAATCGCGCGATGGCGGCCGAGGCGGCGTTCACCCTCATCCTGGTCGCGCGTGCGGCGCCTGTGCAGCAGACCTATGGCCCGCTGGCCGAGGGCTTCTGCCACCTCGAAGCGGGCTATATCGGGCAGCTCTTGATGGAGCGCGCGTCGGCGGTCGGGCTCGGGCTCTGCCCGGTCGGCGTCGCCGAGTCAGCGGCGCTGCGGGCGCGGCTGGGGCTCGCAGAAGGCGATCGCCTGGTGCACGCGCTGGTGGGTGGCCGGCCCGCGGTGGCCGGCGCAGCGGCGGCGCTCGATGCAGCGGCCCTGCGCGCAAAGCTCGCCGAGACGCTGCCGAGCTATATGGTGCCCTACGCGATCACCGTGCTCGACGCGCTGCCGCTGACCGGCAA
>JAGQJJ010001093.1 GCA_020430675.1 Myxococcales bacterium | reverse complement strand
TCTTCCACGCCGATCGTGAAAAGCTCGAGCACCTCGGCCCAAATCGCGGCCAGCCGGGCCTCGGTAGCGGTGCGCGGACCGGCGTGCCCCGTCGAGAGCGCCTCGCGATCGAGCGCGGGCGCCGGCAGCGCGCGGCGGTCGACCTTGCCGGTGGCGGTGCGGGGCAAGGTTTCGAGCGGCACGAAGGCCGCGGGCACCATGTAGTCGGGCAGTCGCGCAGCGAGGTGTTCGCGCAGCTCGGCGGCGGGCGCCTCGCCGACGACCCAGGCCAGCAGCCGGCCGTCGCGCGCCAGCACCACGCATTGCCGCACGCCGGGGTGGGCGCGCAACGCGATCTCGACCTCGGCGGGCTCGACCCGATAGCCGCGCACCTTCACCTGCGCGTCGAGGCGCCCGAGGAAGCTCAGCGTGCCATCCCCGCGCCGCCGGACGCGGTCGCCGGTGCGATACAGCCGGGCGCCGAGCGGGCCGAAGGGATCGGGCACGAAGCGCTCGGCGGTGAGCGCCGCGCGGCCCACGTATCCGCGGGCCAGACCGACGCCGCCGATGTACAGCTCGCCGGCCAGGCCGTCGGGGCAGGGCCCGAGCGCCGCGTCGAGCACCTGCAACACCGCGCCGTCGATGGGTCCACCGATCGACGGCAATGGCGCCCACGCTTCGGGGTCGGCGGGCAGGCGCTCGGCCGACACGACATGCGTCTCGGAGGGCCCGTACTGGTTGACCAATGAGAAGCCCGCCCGCCGCGCCGCATTGCGCAGGGCGTCGTCGACCACAAGCTGCTCGCCCGCGGTGTTGATCTCGCGCAGGCCGCGCAGATCGCCGCCCGCCGCGACGAGCTGGGCGAGGCCGACAAAGGGCAGGTACAGGCGCTCGACGCCGCCGTTCACGAGGGCATCGCGCAGGCGCTCGGGGTCGCGGCGCAACGCTTCGTCGCCGATCAACAGCGCGCCGCCGCCGAGCCAGGTGGCGAAGACCTCCTGCAGCGCCACATCAAAGCCCACCGGCGCCAGATGCAACGTGGTGCCGGCCGCCACGCGCGTCGTCGCAAGCTGCCAGCGCAGCAGGTTGGCGAAGGCGCGGTGGGGCATGCCGATGCCCTTCGGCCGGCCGGTGCTGCCCGAGGTGAAGACGAGATAAGCGAGCTGATCGGGCGCGATGGCGACGCGCGGCGGCTCGGCTTCGCGCTCGATCGAGACCGGCTGCGCGGGCACGCCCAGCGCGGGGTCGGGGCCGTCGTGCAGCACCCGCCAAAGGCCAGCTTGCGCGGCCATCTCGTGCAATCTCGCAGGCGGCAGCGTCGGGTCGAGCGGCACCACCACGCCGCCCGCGAGCAGCACGCCGAGGCTCGCCGCCGCCTGGGTCGCGCCGCGGGGCAGCAGCAGGCCCACAGTGGCCTCGGGCCGCAGGCCACGCTCGATCAAGTCGCGCGCCAGCCCACCGGCGATCCGCCACAACTGCGCGTACGACAGCCACAAATCGCCGTCGCGCAGCGCCGGGCGCTCGGCGTGTTGGGCGAACGCCTCCGCCATCAACTCCGCCACGGTCGCCGGGGGCGTCGCTGGCGGGCCTTGCGCCGCGGCCAGCGCCCGCGCCGTCTCCGCCGCGTCGAGCAGGGGCAGTCCCGAGATCGGCCGCTGCGGATCGACGACCACGCCCCAAAGCAGCGCGCGAAGCTGATTCGCCAGCCCCTCGGCCGTCTCGCGGCGCCACAACGCCGTGGCGTACTCCAGATGCCCGGCCAGCCCGCCCGCACTGGGCGACAGGTTCAACGTCAGGTCGAACGGCGAGGCGCCCGGATCCATCGCCAGCGGTTGCA
>JAGQJJ010001092.1 GCA_020430675.1 Myxococcales bacterium | reverse complement strand
GGGGGCGTTCGGCGTGACGGAGAAGTCCCCGAGGCGGGCGAAACTGCAGGCGATGAGGTCGGTGGGTGCGATCAGGATCGCCAGCACGGTCAGAGTGGGGAGCAACCGGATCATCGCCTGCGCCTCCAGCGCGCGGTGCATGATCCGGTCGGACAAGGGCGCTTGGACGAGGTTCCGTTTGGTGTCGGGCTGTGATCCCGGCCAGCCCTGGGCGGCCCGCGATCAGCGCGCCGACACCGCGGCGGTGATCAGCTCGCGCTGCACTTCGTCGGTCAAGGGCGAGGCGTGCCAGTAGAGCAGGCGGCCGTCGCCGGTGGCGACGAGGAAGAGGGGCAGGCCGAGGCCGACGCGGTCGATGAAGGCTTTGGGCAGCCATTCGATGTGGGCGTTTTCGCGCTGCCAGATGGGATGATGCCATTCGTTGGCGCGGGCGTGGGTGGTGATCTTCTTCAGGTCGTCGACCGCGACGCCGACGAGCGTGCTGCCCATGCGCTCCAGCTCGGCTTTGAGGCGGCCGGTGGCGGCGATCTCTTCGGGCGTCGTGCAGGGTTTGCACCAAGTGGCCCACAGCGAGACGACGTAGCCGCGCTGGCCGCTGGCGAATTTGCCCAGGTCGTCCTTGCGGGCGCGGGCGCCGGGGCGCTCGACGACCATGACCTTGCCCGGCTTCCAGGTCAGGCCGCCCTCCATGCGCTTGATGATGCGCGGGCGGAAGGCGCGCAGGCCGAGGCGCGTCTCGGTGAGGTCGACTTCGGCGGTGAGCTGCTGCACCTGCTGGCGCGCGTGGTCGAGCTGCTCTTGCAGCGCGGCGATCTGCTGGTGCTGCTGGGCGATCTGCGCCGCCATCTCCTCCTCGTCGTCGGCCAGCGCCGGCGCGGCGAGCAGGATCAGGCTCAGCGCAATGAGGCTAGTGCGCATTGGCCACGTCAAAGCAGGGGTAGCTGAAGACCAGCGCGCTGCGGTTGGCTTGCTTGACGCTCATCTTCTTCTCGCTCAGCCGCTCGGCGTCGAGCGCGGTGAGGTACATCTTCTCGTGGCCATAGGTGATGAAGCCCACGCGCCGCGGGTCGATGCCGAGCTGGTCGACGAGGTATTTGCGCGTGCTCTCGGCGCGCTTGACCGCGTATTCGATGTTCTTGCGCCAGTTGCCGTCCTTGCTGGCCCGGCCGACGATGATGACGTAGCCCTTTTCGCCTTGAAGCACTTCGAGGAAGCGCTGGAGCTGCTGTTGGTCGTTGCGGTCGAGCGCGGTGCGGGCGGCGTTGAAGGTGACCAGCGTATGCGGCAGGCGCTGCGTGAGCAGCATGTACTGGGCGCGGCTGATCTGGGCGGCCTGGTCGACCTGTTTGCACTCGCCCTGGTGGCAGGCGTTGACCACCTCGTCGACGTGCTGCGTGAACTCGGGGTCGGCGCAGAAGGCTTCCCGGGCGTAGGCGGCCGCGGTGTGCGGCTGGCAGACGTCGTGGTCGGGGTAGTCGGCGCAGATGATCGACAGGCGTCGTTGCTGCTCGTCGAGCTGGCCCTGCAACTGCCCGAGCTGCTCGGTGGCGGCGACCAGCGCGGCGGCTTTCTTTTCGTATTCGATGATCTGCAGCTTCTGGGCGTCGGCCTCGCTGCCCTCTTCGCTCTCGTCCTCGTTTTCGAGCGTGTCGGGCTTCTGCGTGCCGCCACAGGCGGACAGGGTCAGGGCCAACGTGCACGCCATCCAGATCGAACGCATCTTCTCCTCCGGGCGCGATCGCGTCGTCTCTTACATATCATTGATCGGCGGCCGGCGCTGCGCCCAGATCGCCGAGAGGCCGCCGATGATGGGCAGA
>JAGQJJ010001091.1 GCA_020430675.1 Myxococcales bacterium | reverse complement strand
CTCCGTCGGGCGGCGGCACGGCGACGTCGTCGACCGGCTCGGCGACGCTCGGGCCGTCGTCGTCACAGGCGGTCAGGGTCAACAGCAGGCCGCCGCCGAGCAGGGCCACGAGCAGGGTTCGGGTTGCGTTTTGCATCTGCGCACTTTGCCGATCGAGCCGGGGCTCGATCAATGGCGGCGCGCTACTTCAGGTTCTCATCGACCAGCCCGGTGCGGATGGCGTAGCGCACGAGACCGGGGATGTCGCCGATGCCCAGCTTGCGCATGATGCGGGCGCGGTGGTGCTCGGCGGTGCGCGAGCTGATGTCGAGGATGCCGCCGATCTCTTTGCTGGTATGGCCCTCGGCGAGCAGGGTGAGCACCTCGCGCTCGCGATCGGTGAGCGCTTCGGCCTCGGACGCGCGCTGGGCGCCGGGCGAGAGGAACTGCTCGCCGCGGCTGACGGCGCGCACGGCTTCGAGCACGTCGCGAACGCCGGCGCCTTTGACCAGGTACCCGGCGGCGCCGGCGTCAAGCGCGCGCTGCACCCAGACCGCGTCGTGGTACATGCTCAGCACGACGACCTTGGGCGGCGGGTCGAGCAGCTCGAGTCGCTTGATCACCTCAAGCCCACCCAGGCCGGGCAGGGCCAGATCGCAGAGCACCACATCGGGCAGCAGCTTCTCGATCTGCTCGACCGCCGAGCGCCCGTCGCCGGCCTCGCCGACCACTTCGAGGTCGTCCGTGGTCTCCAGCAGCGCCACGAGGCCCTGCCGGACGATGGTGTGGTCTTCGACCAGAAAGACGCGAATGCGCTTCGGTGCGCTCATGCCATGCCTCCTTGCGGCGCCTCGGGCGCCGGCAGCCACGCCACCAGCAGCGCGCCGCCCGCTTCGCCGTTCTCGATGTCGAGATATCCACCCGCGCGCTCGACGCGCTCGCGGGCCCCGATCAAGCCCAGTCCACCGCCGGTCTGTTCGCCCAGGCCGCGGCCGTCGTCTTGCACCGACAGGCGCCAGCCGTCGTCGGCCTCTTCGAGCGTCAACCGCACCGCGCTGGCCGCGGCGTGGCGGGCGACGTTGGTCAGCGCCTCTTGCGCGACGCGGAAGAGCACCTCGGCGACCTCGGCCGGCGGCTCGTCGGGCAGGTCGACCGCCACTTCGGCCTCGAGACCGGCCAGCGCCGACCACTCCTCGGCGTGCGCGCGCACCGCGTCGGCGAGGCCGAGCGCGTCGAGCGCCGGGGGGCGCAGCCGATGGGCCAGGGTGCGCACCTGCTCGACCGCGCTGTCGATCGCCGCTTGCGCCACGTCGAGGTGCGGTTTGGCGCGCGCGTCAGTGACCGCTTCGAGCGCGGCCAGGCGCAATCGCAGGCCGGTGAGCGTCTGACCCAGTTCATCGTGCAGGTCGCGGCTGATGCGGGCGCGCTCCTCTTCCTGCACGGCGACGAGGCGCGCGCCCAATGCCTGAAGCTGCTGCTCGCGATGGCGCAGCTCGGCGGTGCGGGCTTCGACGCGGGCTTCGAGCGAGGCGTTGGCCTCGGCCAGCGCGGCCCAAAGCTCGGCGTCGCGGGCGTCGCCGCGGCGCACCGTGGCGACCGGCAGGAAGAAGAGGCCAGCGCCGAGCGCGATGCCCATCAAAGCAGCCCCGATCCAGACGAAGCGCGCCGAGCGGCGGGCGGCGTCAGCGGTCAGGCGCACCTCGACCCGACCGACGGCGCACCCCTCGACCTGCACGGTGGCCCAGCCGGCCACCTCGCCGGGGCGCACGGGGCCGCCCGCGCTGAAGATGGCCTCGCGGTCGGCGATGTCGAGGCGCACGCGGGCGCGCACCGGGTCATC
>JAGQJJ010001090.1 GCA_020430675.1 Myxococcales bacterium | reverse complement strand
CGTGAGCGCGTGCGAAGCGCGATATTCGGCGCCTTCGACGGCATTCGGCTCTATCGCGGCCTGCCCGATGATCTGGGCTTCGATTACGTCGAACAACACCCGCCCAATGAGCCGCGCCATGAATACAAGCATATGGACGTGGCGCTCGATCCCTTTGGCGAGCCGGTCGCGGCGATGCTGATCGAGCGCGCGCCGTCGGGCCCCAACCCCGGCAGCGGCCTCGCCTGCGTCTATCGGGCGGCGGATCGCGATGGGGACGGCCTGCCCGACCACCTCGAAGCGCAGTATCGCGGCGACCCCGATCAGGCCGACACCGACGGCGACGGCCGCCTCGATGGCGCGCAGGCGATCGACGGGGAGTTTGCCAACGGCGATGGCCCGATCGAAGAGCCCGCACCCGACCCCGACGCCGGGGTCGAGCCGATCGACGCCGAAGTGGTGCCGCAAGACGCCGAGATGCCGGTCGACGCCGAAATGTGGGTCGACGCCTCGGAAGAGCCGTTCGAGGCCGGCATCGATCCCATCGACAGCGAAGTCGAACCCGGCGACGCCGGGCCCGGGATCG
This sequence comes from Myxococcales bacterium, assembly GCA_020430675.1. The sequence goes on along the minus strand of JAGQJJ010001090.1, from coordinate 1,254 downwards.
ATGGCGCGGTGGTCCAAGACGGCGCGCTTGTGGACGCGGAGCTGATCGACGCGGCCGGCGAGGACGCGGCCGGGGCGGTTGACATGGCGCCGGTGCCCGTCATCGACGAGGGCGTCGCGCCCGACGCGCGGCCGCGGCCCGACGCCGCGGTGGCATCTGATGGCAGCGTGGCGGCCGATGGAGCCAGCAGCGGCGGCGGCGGCGGCGGCGGCGACGACGGCTGCACCACCACTCCGGGCACGCCCGCGCCGACCGGGTGGCCGCTCCTGCTGCTGGCGGTGGGCGTCTGCCTGCCGCGCCGGCGGGCGCGCTGATCAGCGCTTGATCAGGTTCTGCCCGCCGGTGAAGGCATAGCTGACATAGTCATCGAAGGCATACACCAGGATGCCAAAGGCACGGTCGCCGCGCACGGTGTGCGGCCCGTCTTCGATGCGCACATGGGCATAGATCTGCTGCGCGCCGGGCACGGGCGTCGCCATCGACAGGTCGACCGGCGCGCCGTCCAGGTCGATCGTCGCATCGGGCGGCGCGATGATCGTCAGGTAATCATTGAAAAAAGTGGTCGGCGCCAGGAAGGCATAGTCCTGGCGGTACTGATACTCGGGTGGCACCAGGAAGATCGCTGGATCACCGGCGTGGGCGCCGAAGAAGGCCAACGTCGCCGTTGAGGCCTGGCCGCTCAGAATGCCCATCACCGAGATCGGGCGCGTCGAGCTGACCGCCACCGGCGCGCGGGTGCCAAACTCGCAGTACTCCCCCGCCTCAAGCCGCAGCGTCGTGGCATCGGCAAGCTTGCTCGCGCAGTCAGGCACCCCAGCAAAGCCCGGCGGCCGCGGGTCGAGCTGGTTGAACGGCACCGAGAGGCCGACCTGCGTATCCGGATCGCGGGCGATGATCTTCCAGAAGATGGCCTCGGTGGCGATGTCCGGCAGCTGGGTCCGCAAGACGGGCGGCGCGAGCACAAAACGATTGCCCCAGGTGTCGACCGGGAAGAGCTGCTCTTCGAGGTGGTCGCAGGCCTCCTGATCCTGGGGGTAATAGGTGCACATATGGCCCGAGAAGACGGCGACCGGCCGGCTCGCCGTGACCCGCGCGCCCGACAGGTCGACGCCGAGCGGCAGGCGCCCCGGGCGACGCTGCGGCCGCGTGGTCATCAGGTGCAGCACCTCGTTCGCCTGCAGCTCGGTCTCGACCGTCTGTCCGGCGATGCGGATGCGGTGCAGGCCATCGGGCTGCACGGTCGCGCCCGGTGGA
>JAGQJJ010001089.1 GCA_020430675.1 Myxococcales bacterium | reverse complement strand
TGGCTCAGGGCGAGCAGCTCCTCGGCTTTCAGTGCATCATGGGCGGTATGCCCGACGGGCCGCGGTGCTCGCCTGATGATCCGCCCGAGGTGGCCTGTGCGCCCGCTTGCCAGTGGTTCACCGACTGCCTCGCCGGCCCGCAATGCCCCGGCGTGGATCGGCCGCGCGCCAACGAGCTGAATGGGGCGTGCGCCGACGAACTCTGCCTTGGCCAGCCGGGCATCGTGCAGGACATCTGCTCGCTGGAGGCCTGCGATCAGGCCATCGACATCGCCCAGGAGTTCTTCGGCGACATCTGCTTCGGCGACGAGCCGCCCCCGATGGACTGCGCCGACGCGCTGCGCTACGAAGCGGTCGTGCCGTCGGAGCTGATGATCGACAACGCCTTGGTGCAGAACGGCATCAGTGGCACCTGCGCCGGCAGCGCGAATGCGGTTGTCATCCGCCTGACCGTGCCGCGGGCGATGACGGTCACCATCGACATCGGCGAGAACAGCTTCGACACCGTGCTCTCGGTGCGGCGCAGCTGCGATCAGGCCGGCAGCGAGCTGGCCTGCAACGATGACAGCCCGGACGCCAGCGGCTCGGACGTGGCGTCGTATCTGGTCCTGGAGCTGGCGGCCGGCCAGTACGACGTGCTGGTGCACGGCTATAGCGGCGCACAAGGCACCGCGCTGGTGACCATCGACGAGCTGCCCGCCCCGTGACCATGCTGCTCTTTGCGCAGCCGGGCTACGAAGCCTTCACCGAAGCCCTGCACGCGGCGGTCGGCGGCGAGCTGGGTCAGGTGGCGCGCAAGCGCTTCCCCGACGGCGAGCGCTATCAGCGGCTGGACACCTCGGTCGAGGGTCGCGATGTGGTGCTTGTCGGCGGCACGGTCGATGACGCCGCGACGCTGGCGCTCTACGACCTGGCCTGCGCGCTCGTGACCTACGGCGCGCGGCGCCTGAGCCTCGTCGTGCCCTATTTCGGCTACTCGACGATGGAGCGCGCCACCCGCGAGGGCGAGGTGGTGACCGCCAAGGCCCGCGCGCGGCTGCTGTCATCGATTCCGCCGGCCAGCGCGGGCAACCGCATTCTGCTGCTCGACCTGCACAGCGAAGGCATCCCGCATTACTTCGAGGGCGCGCTGACCGCCTTTCATGTCTATGGCAAGACGGTTCTGGGGCCGGTCATCCGCAAGCTGGGCGGCGCCGACTTCGTGCTGGGCAGCACCGACTCGGGGCGCGCGAAGTGGGTCGAGTCGCTGGCCAACGATCTGGGCGTCGACGCCGCTTTCATCTTGAAGCGGCGGCTGAGCGGCAGCGAGACCCAGGTCACGGCGCTCAACGCCCGCGTGCAGGGCCGCGCAGTGGTCATCTACGACGACATGATCCGCACCGGCGGCTCGCTGATCGGCGCCGCGCAGGCTTATCGCGACGCCGGCGCTGCGCGGCTGGTGGCGGTGTGCACGCACGGCGTCCTGCCCGGCGACGCGCTGGCCCGACTGCGCGCCAGCGGTCTGTTCGAGGCCATCGTCTCAACCGACAGCCATCCCCGTGCGTTGGCGCTGGCCGATGAGGGCCTGACCATCGTCGATGTGGCCCCGGCCTTCGTGGCGCACCTTCAACGCTGAGCCCCGGTACGGGTGCGCCCGGCATTGCCCCGACCCGCACGAATCGGATAGACAGGGCCTCGAACCATTGGGGAGAGACCGATGAACGCGCAGGTCTGGCTTGTGTTTCTGGCGACCGCGGCCCTGAGCCTTGGTGGCTGCCTGCCCACGGGCGGCGGCGGTGGCGGCAATGATGATGGCGGCATCATGGCCGATGGCGGTGAG
>JAGQJJ010001088.1 GCA_020430675.1 Myxococcales bacterium | reverse complement strand
CGCTGACGGTGCTGAAGTTCGGCCCGCGCGCCCCGAGCAGGATCGAGACCTGACCCGGCGCCAGGTTGGCCAGCAGGCGGGGCAGCATGAAAGGGCTGAGGCGCTTGGGGCCCTTGGTGCGCAGGACTTCGGCCGCCTCTTCGATGGTGGCCAGCCCGCCGAGCCCCACGCCGATGAGCACGCCGGTGCGCTCGGGTTCGGGCACCGGGATGGGCAGCTTTGCGTCCTCCATGGCCATGCGCGCGGCGGCGACGGCGAAGTGGATGAAGCGGTCCATCTTCTTCGCATCTTTGCGGCCGACAAAGTCCTCGGCGACAAAGCCGTCGACCTCACCCGCGATGCGCACGGTGTGCTCGGTGGCGTCGAACTGCGTGATCGGACCCAGGCCGCTGCGGCCGGCGAGCAACCCCTGCCAGTTGGCTTCGGTGCCCACCGCGACCGGTGAGATCAACCCGATACCGGTGATCACCACCCTCCGCGACGCTGCCTGCATGGGGTCCTCCGTGACGCCCGTCCCCCCGAAACGACGTCGATCAGGTGGGCAGATGCTGCGCGATGTAGTTGATGGCGTCCTGCACGGTGCGGATGTTCTCCGCGTCCTCGTCGGGGATCTCGATGTTGAAGCGCTCTTCCATCTGCATGACTAGCTCGACCAGGTCGAGCGAGTCGGCGCCGAGGTCATCGTTGAAAGACGCTTCGGGCACGACCAGATCTTCGTCGACATCGAGCTGCTCGACGATGATGTCCTTGATCTGCTCCGGGATGCTCTTCTCGCTGGTCTCCATGGCTCCGCCTCGAAGGCCGCGGAAGCGGACCGGCCGCCTCCGGTCTGACGCCGCCCCCCACCTCAAGACGAGGGTCGGGCGTGCGATGAGGCTGCTCAGTACTTGGATCGGCTCGCGCTGTCAACCGTGACGGGCGTTGCCCACCGCGCGACCGGCGTCGGGCGCGGCCCAGCGCATTGCTGCCGCGCCCCAGACGAGGCCGGCCCCGAGCGCCGCGAGCACCACGCGCTGTCCCGGTTTGAGGCGGCCGTCGCGCGCGGCTTCGTCGAGCGCGATGGGGATGCTGGCGGCGCTGGTATTGCCGTACTCGGCGATATTGCAGAGGAGGCGCTCGCCAGCGAGGCCCAGGCGGCGCACGACCGCCCGCAGAATGCGGGCGTTGGCCTGGTGGGGCACGAACCAGTCGATGTCGCTGACCGACCAGCCGATCTCGGCGCAGACCGCGCGCACCGCTTCGGGCAAGTGGCGCACGGCGTTGCGGAAGACGCGCGGGCCCTCCATGCGCAGGGTATGAGCTCCGCGGGCGAGGGTCTCGGCGCTGGCCGGATGCGCCGCGCCGCCGGCTTCGATGCGCAGCACGTCGGCCTGCGCCCCGTCGCCGCCCAGGCGCAGCGCGAGCAGACCGGGTTCGGCTTCGGACGCGGCCGACAGAACGACCGCGCCCGCGCCATCGCCAAACAGGGGCATCACGCCGCGGTCGTTCGGATCGACGAAGCGGCTCGTCACCTCGGCGCCGATCACCAGCACATGGCGCGCCGCGCCGCAGGCGATCTGGCCCCGCGCGAAGGCGAGCGCAAACAGGAAGCCGGCGCAGGCGGCGTTCAGGTCGACGCCGGGGCAGCGCGCGCCCAGGGCGTGCTGCACCAGGGCGGCGGTGGCGGGCACCGGGTGGTCGCCGGTGACGGTGGCGACGACGATGAAGTCGATCGCGGTCGCTGGCAGGCCGGCGGCGTCGAGCGCCTGCCGCGCGGCGGCGGTGGCGAGCGCGCTGGTGTGCACGCCGGGCGGCGCGATGCGACGGCGTTCAATGCCGCTG
>JAGQJJ010001087.1 GCA_020430675.1 Myxococcales bacterium | reverse complement strand
GCAACACCGCAGGACAGTCCGCTCGGCGGCTGACAGCTTCGAGGAGTGCTTCGTGCCCGGCTTCGGTCGCCAATTCATCGACGAAATGCAGCGCGTCGATCAACTGCGACGGTACCCCATCGGGGGGAGAGCCCAGGACGTCTGCCAGACGGTCGCAGTCGATCTGCCCTTCGATGCGAACTGGGGGAACTATGGGATCAAAGAAGCTCTCGAACCGCTGCATGAAGTCAACGAGCAGGTCTTCGCGCATGGCGCGCAGCAACCCGGGCTTCGAGAAGCGCCTCAACTTGAACGTGGCCATACACCTCGTCCTCGACCATTGAAGAACCCCCCGCCGCGCACGATATCCAACGCAGACTGGACGGTCAATTGAGGTTGGTGAAGTTTTCGGACATTCGACATCTGGTTGGGCTGTATCCATATATACGACGCTCATCCAACCGCTCCGAGCCCATCCGTGACCGCCTGGTCGAAATCATCACCGAAGCGCTGCTCGCGTACCTGATGGCGCCCCCGGCGGCGAATCCCCTGGATAACCCGGGCGACCCGAGCGTGACTGCGAAGCGTCGCCCGACGCGCGGCGACCGGACCGATGATGGAGGAGGCGACGCATGACCCGCATGCCACGGGCGCGGGCGAAGACTGCCCGCGAGGCGCTGCGGCCGGTGGTGGCTGAGCTCGACGCGCTGCAGGCGCTCGACGACGCGGCGCTGAGGCGGCGGTTTGAGGCCGAGTTCGGGCTGTCTTCGGCGGGGCGGTCGAAGCAGCGGTTGCTGCGGCGGCTGGCTTGGAAGCTCCAGGCCGATCGCGACGGCGGGCTGAGCGACGCGGCGCGGGAGCGCATCGCTGAGCTGACCGCGCCGACGCCGCTGCAGACCAAAGGCGCCAAGCCAGTGGGCCGCGACCCACGCCTGCCGCCGGTGGGCACCGTGCTGCGGCGCGAGTTCGAGGGCACCGTCCATGAGATCATCGTGCGCCGCAATGGCTTCGAGTGGCGCGGCGGGCGCTATGCCTCGCTGACCGCAGTGGCCAAAGCCATCACCGGCAAGAAGTGGAATGGCTTCGAGTTCATCAAGGCCGCGCTGCGCCAGGCCCGGGGCGGCGAGTGATGCGGGCGGCGATCTACACGCGCAAGTCGGCCGAGAAGGGGCTGGAGCAGGACTTCAACAGCCTCGACCGCCAGCAGGAGGCGTGCGCGGCGTACATCGCGAGCCAGGGCTGGGTCGAGCTGCCGGCGCGCTACGCCGACGGTGGCTTCAGCGGTGGCACCATCGAGCGCCCGGCGTTCCAACGCTTGCTGCGCGAGGTCGACGCGGGCGGCGTCGATGTCATCGTGGTGCACCGGCTCGACCGTCTCAGCCGCAGCCTCGCTGACTTCGTCAAGCTGATGCGTCGCTTCCGCGACCGCGGCGTGGCGCTGGTCAGCGTGACGCAGAGCTTCGACACCAGCTCGGCGACCGGCGCGCTGCTGCTCAACATCCTGGTCAGCTTCGCCGAGTTCGAGCGCCAGATGGCATCGGAGCGCACCCGCGACAAGATGCTCGCGACCCGCCGCCGCGGGCACCACGGGGGCGGTCGGGCACCCATCGGCTACCGCCTCGATGCCAAGCGGCTGGTCGTCGATCCGGCCGGCGCTGACATCGTGCGGACCCTGTTCGCGCAGCTCGGCGACGGCGTCGGGCTGACCGAGACCGCGCGCTTCCTCAACGCGCAGGGCTGGCGGACGGCCGGCGGCCAGCGCTGGAAGCGCGCGTCGGTGACCCTGATCAGCCAGAACCGCATCTACCTCGGGCGGGTGAAGGCCGGCGATGAATGGGTCGAGGG
>JAGQJJ010001086.1 GCA_020430675.1 Myxococcales bacterium | reverse complement strand
CCCGCCGCTCGCGAGCCCAAGCGATGCGCCATCGGAGGCAGGCCCCCGCCGCTGGCGAGCACAGGCGATGCGCCATTGGAGGCAGGCCCCCGCCGCTCGCGAGCACACGCGATGCGCCGCCGGAGGCAGACCTCCGCCGCTGGCGAGCACAGGCGATGCGCCATCGGAGGCGCACCCTGCCGCTTGCGAGCGCGGCGCGGGGCGGCGGGCGCAGCATGCCCACGCTGCTGGAGGCGTCGGCTTGCGCCTTGGGCTCGGGCGGTCTCAAGGGCACCGCGGTCACGAGGGGCCCGTGGCTTCGTTGGAGAGCCGGCGGTCGGCTGGCTGGGTGGCGTTGTTGGGTACCGGGTGGTCGGCTGGCGCGGTGGCATGAAGCAAAGCCTGCGATGGCAGCACACTGGGTCACTGTGTTGGTTTTGCCGTCCTCGACTTCGGCGCCCTTCGGGCGGCGCTCTGCGCCCTGCGCAACCCTCGAAGACTCGGGTCGACTCCGGGCGCGCCGCGCCGTGCTGCCAAGGCAGCACGCCTCCGCTGCGGGCGGCGTGGGCTCGCCCTTTGGGCTCGCGTGGCCTTGTGCAAGCGGTGGATGGAAGGGGACGGTGGCGCTGTTGAGCAGCGGGCGGTCGGCTGGCATGGTGGCGCGGAGACTCGGGTCGCGCCGCGCCGTGCTGCTGGCGCAGCACGCCTTCGCTGCGGGCGGCGTGGGCTCGCGTGGCGCTGTGGGCGCCGCGGCGATGAGGTACCGGTGGCGCTGTTGAGCAGCGGGCGGTCGGCGGTGGTGGTGGTCATCGCTGGGCCTCCAGGTGGCGGTCGGTCCAGGTGGCGCGCCGGGGCCGCGGGCGTCAATCGCACCGAATCGGGTTGCTCCCGGGTCGGCCGCTTGGTACGGACCGCCGTTCGGCCTGGAGGCGAGATGCGCGCGGCGATCGGATTGATGTTGGCGGTGCTTTGCGGGGCCTGCACGCCCACCAGCGGCGGGCGGGCCGATGATGGCGGCGCGGGCGATGGCACCGTGGGGGCCGACCACGGCATGGGCGATGGCGGCCTCGATTGCCCCGGCGGGCGCACGCGCTGCGGCGAGGACTGCGCGGATCTGCAAAGCGATGACGCCCATTGCGGCCGCTGCGACCGCACCTGCGCCGAGGGCGAGGCCTGCGCCGAGGGCGTCTGCGAGGGGCTCTGCCCCGCGGGCCGGCAGCTCTGCGGCGGGCGCTGCGTCGACGTGGGCGGTGATCCCGGCCATTGCGGCGACTGCGATCAGGCGTGCGCTGAGGGCGAGGTCTGCGATGGCGGCGGTTGCCTGGCGATCGGCGATTGCCGCGACGAGGGCTGCCGCGGCCTGACCTGGTGCGATGAGGCCTCCGGCTTGTGCCGGCCCGGCTGCACCGAAGACGGGCAATGCGGGGCGGGCGAGGTCTGCGCCGAGCACGCCTGCGGCTGCCCGGCCGGCGCGCACGCCTGCGCGGATGGCTGCTTCGCCGCCGATGACGCCACGCGCTGCGGCGCCGAGTGCCGGCGGTGTCCGGGCGATGCCAACGGCGCGGCCACTTGCGTCGATGGGGCCTGCGGGCTGCGATGCGGCGAGGGCTTCCGGCTATGCGGCGGCACCTGCGCCGCGTGCCCGGCCGAGGGCGGCACGACCTGCGAAGGCGATCGCTGCGTGGCCTCGGGCTGCGATCCGGGCGAGCACCGCTGCGACGGCGACTGCGTGGCCGACGATGTGGCCCATTGCGGCGAGGCCTGCGCCGAGTGCCCCGGCGATGAAAACGGCGAGGCCACCTGCATCGACGGCGCCTGCGGGCTGCGCTGCGCCGAGGGCTTCCGC
>JAGQJJ010001085.1 GCA_020430675.1 Myxococcales bacterium | reverse complement strand
CTTCGATCACATCGTGCACGTGCGCAACGGCGTGCACTGCACGCGGTGCCATGAAGGCGTCGCCGAAGCCACGACCGCCGCGCCGAATCACCTTCCCGACTCGGCAAAATGCGCGGGCTGCCATGCCACGGCGCATGCCGCGGGCAGCGCCGAGGCGCAGGGCGACTGCAACGGCTGCCACCTCAACCCCGAGACCCCGGCGACGCTGGCCCGGTTGGGCGCCTCGCTGTATTTCGACCACGCCGCGCACCTGCCGCGCATCGGCGAGGACTGCGTGCGCTGCCACCGCGGCGCGGCCGATCCCAGCGAGCGCGCCGCGCCGCAGATGGACGATTGCGGGCAATGCCACCAGGGCTGGATCGATGACGCGCGCTGCAGCCGCTGCCACGTCTCGCTGGTCGACTGGCCGCTCGCCCCGCTGAGCGCCAACGTGCACGCCGCCGACTGGCTCCGTCGGCACGGCGGGGTCGCGCGCACCGACGCCAACGCCTGCGCGCAATGCCATGGCCAGGCGTTCTGCGCCGATTGCCACGATGGGCGAGCCCCCTTCCCCGCCGCCGACTTCTGGCCCGATCGCCCCGACCGCGGCTTTGTGCACCGCGCCAACTACCTGGAACGACACGCTTATGAAGCGCGGCTTGAGGGCCCGACCTGCATCGGTTGCCACGGCGTCAACCAGTGCCGGTCCTGCCACGCCGACGCGGGTCGTGGCCCAGGTGGCCTGTCGCCGCACCCGGTCGGATGGGCCTCGCCGGGCCCGGGCCAGAACGCGCACGCCGCCGCCGCCCGGCGCGACCTGCTCGAATGCGCGAGCTGCCACAGCGGCGCGGGCGCCGATGTCTGCGTGACCTGCCATGCCGTCGGCCGCCCCGGTGGCTCGCCGCATGGCCTCACGCGCCCCGCGGGCGATGTCACCCGCGACCGCCCCTGCACCGCCTGCCACGGAGGCGCGCGATGAGAGCCTGGCTTCGACGCCATGCCCGCACCTTGCTGCTGACCGGCGGCGTGCTCGCGGTGATCGGCGCGATCGCCGGCTGGCGAACGTGGGATTACATCCAGAACGATCCCAGTTTCTGCACCTCGTGCCACCTGATGGACGACGCCTTCGGGCGCTGGCAGCATAGCGGTCACCGCGACGTGAACTGCCATACCTGCCACCCGGGCGATATCGCCAGCAACCTGCACCAGCTCTGGGTGACCTTCACCGAGCAGCCGCGCGAGGTGGTCAAACACGCCGACGTGCCCGCGGCCATCTGCGGCTCGTGCCACCTGGGCGACGAAGGCAATTGGCGCAAGATCGGTGAGACGGCCGGCCACTCGCTGCACTACGGCAAGTACAAGATCGAGTGCGTGACGTGCCACGCGCCGCAGGTGCATACGTTCATCCCCACCGATGCCATGTGCGAGAAGTGCCACGCGGCGCAGATGGTCAATCTGACGCCGATGCAGCGCCTGCACTGCGGGAGCTGCCATGACTTCCTCGCCGAGAAGTCGCGCGGCCTGCGGCCCGACGAGGCCCGCTGCGCCGAGTGCCATGGCGGCGACGGCGGCACGGGCCCGAGCGCGCCGCCGTGGCACCGCGCCCTCGAGTGCGCCAATTGCCACCCCGTGCACGCGCCGCGGGTCGAAGCGGTGGTCGATCCCATCACGGCTCCCGAGGTGGAAGGCGACGCGGTGCCGTGCAGCACCTGCCACGTCGAAGAGGCGGCCCTGCACATGCCGCAGGCCCATGCCTGCCAGGAATGCCACGAGCCGCACGCCGCGCCAGCGGGCGAGGCGGTCTGCCGCGACTGCCACGCCACACAGGCGGCGGCCAGCCCGCCGCGCG
>JAGQJJ010000107.1 GCA_020430675.1 Myxococcales bacterium | reverse complement strand
CTGCCAGGGTGACGAGCAATGCGGCCAGGGCCTGCTCTGCCGCCAGGCGGGCGGCCAGAACGTCTGCCTGACCATCTGCGCCGGCAACTGCAACGCGGGCTACACCTGCGACGGCGAGGTCTGCGCGCCCGACGCCGGCCGCTGCGACCCCTGCAACGGCGCCTGCGGGCCGCCGACGCCGGTCTGCATCGAAGCGACCGGCCAGTGCGGCGAATGCGACATCCGCACCCCCTGCGATCCGGGGCTGGTCTGCGATCCCGGCACGAACACCTGCGTCGAGGAGGGCGGCGGCTGTGAGTGCGTGGCCGACCGCGACTGCGACGCCTGCCTCGGCTCGCCGATCTGCTTCCGCGGCCGCTGCGTGGCCTGCCTCGAAGACGCCGACTGCCCGCCGCGCTTCGCCTGCTCGCAGAACCAGCAATGCATCCGCGCGCCCTGCGCCGGCGTCGCCTGCCAGCGCGGCGCGCAATGCGACCCGCAGTCGGGCACCTGCGTCGGTCAGGACGGCCGCATCGCCTGTCAGGCCGCCCAGGATTGTGCCGATCCCATCAGCATGAACTGCAATCAAGAGACCGGGCAATGCTTCTACACCAACGGCACGTGCGACCCGCCGGGCGGTGACGGCGTCTGTCAACCGGGGGGGAATTGCGAGGTCAACCCGCTGTTCATGACGACGTACTGCACCTGCAAGAAGGTGGACCCGATCGGCATGCCCTTCGGCCCCGACCTCATCCCCTGCCACCCGGGCGGCGTCTGCCTGCACGGCGAGACCTTCCCGATGAGCGGCGAAGCGGCCCCGGCCGGCGCCTGCCTGATGTTCGGCATGTGACCGCGCGCGAGACCAGACGGTGAGCGCGCCCGCCGCCCAGGATCTGAAGGTCCGCAAGGCCGCGCCCAAGAAGCGCAAGAAGGCCGCCGTCGAGCCGGTCACGCCCGAGCTGCTCGCCGGGTTGCCGCTCTTCAACCTGCTCGACGACGCCCTGCGCGCCCGCATCGCCGCGCGCTGTGAGAACGTCGATCTGGCCCGCGGCGAGCACCTCTTCCAAGGCGCGCCGCTGCCCGACGACGACTCGCCGGTCTTCGTGCTCACCTTCGGCGACGTCAGCGTGCACCGCTCCACCGCCGACGGCGAGGCGGTGGTCAACTACCTGAGCGTCGGCGACCCATACGTGCAGAAGGTCTTCGTCGGCGAGGGCGTGCGCGCGATGCGCCTGACCGCGATGTGCCCCGTCAAGGCGATCAAGCTCGCCTATCGCGACGCCAACTACCTGCTCAAGAAGATCCCCGCCTTCCGCGACGCCTTCAGCGGCCGCCTGCGCGCCCTCACCGAGCGCCAGCGCAGCCGCTTCGACGACGCCTTCCAGCGCGACATCGCCCGCTTCCTCGTCGAGCAGCGCCTGACCTTCGCCGGCCGCGTCAAGCTCAAGCGCATGGACATCTGCATCGAGTGCGATGGCTGCTACGACGCCTGCAAGGCGCGCCATGGTACTGACCGGCTCGGCCCCAGCGAGGTGAAGTACGGGCTGACCGAGATCCCGCAGAACTGCCACAACTGCGTGGTCCCCGAGTGCATCGACAAGTGCAAGTTCGGGCACATCACCAAACACGCCGAGACGGGCGAGATCGTCATCGACGACAACTGCACCGGCTGCACGATGTGCAGCAAGGGGTGCAGCTTCGGCTCGATCCGCATGCACCCGGTCTCGGCGCTCGATCTGGCGAAGTACTTCCCCAACCGCAGCCCCGACGCCAAGGGCAAGAACATCGCCCAGAAGTGCGACAACTGCACGGGCTACGCCGATCAGGCCTGCATCTCGGCCTGCCCGACCGGCGCCATGTTCCAGGTCGACGGCGCGCATCTCTTCGACCACTGGCAGCAGTTTGCGGTGCATCACGCGCCCGGCTTCGACGCGGTCGAGAGCCCCGAGGGCACCCCGCGCCGCTGGCGCACCTTCTGGGTCGCGTTCACGGTGCTCAACACCCTGCTGCTCACCTGGGAATGCTTCGGCCGCCTCTACTGGCCCAAGCTCACCTTCGGCCACCTGGCGTTTGCGCTGGGCTGGGCCGAGACCGGCATCGACCCCACCGCGCCCTTCAAGACCGGCGACTTCTTCAGCCATGGCATGGGTTATTTCGGCTCGGCGTTGATGCTGAGCACCCAGCTCTACCGCCTGCGCAAGTGGACGGGCGGCACCCAGGCGTGGATGGAGGCCCATATCTGGACGGGCATCCTGGGCGGCGTCTACGGCTTCTATCACACCGCTTTTGTCTTCACCGAGCCGATCGCGATCTCGACGTTTGTCACGATGATGATCGCCATCCTGACCGGCGTGGTCGGCCGCTATCTGGTGTTTCTTGTGCCCCGCAGCGGCGCCGGCCACCAGCTCGCGCTCGGCGACCTCGACGCAAACATCAAGCGCATCAACCGCGAGGTTGAGGAGCGCTTTGTCGACGTGAAAGCCGGGCATACCGCGCTGATCAAGGTCGAAGAGCTGACCCGCGCCGCCGCCGCCGGGGCCTCGATGGACGGCCTGCTGCGCGCGCAGGGCGGCGAAGCGCCCGCCGAAGAAAAGCGCCCCTTCCTGCGCAGCCTGCTCGACCTGTTCGGCGAGGACCGCACCGCGCGGCAGACCATCGACGCCATGGCCGCTCGCCTGGGCAACAGCGTGCGCGAGGGCAAGGCCCGCGAGGTCGCCGCGCTGCTCAAGGAGAAGGCGCGCCTGGAGCGCTCGGTCAAGCGCCACGCCTTCCTCGCCCGCATCCTCAAGCGCTACCGCGTGGTGCACGTCACGTCGAGCTACATCATGTTCGGTGCCCTGCTGCTGCACGTGATCTTCGCGCTGATGTACCACGTCGGCAACTGACGACCGGACGTCCGAGGGACGCACAGCAGATGCGCCCACCCACTTTTCGGGTTAGAGTGGCCGCGATGCGCATCGTGTGGACCCTGTTCGCGGCGCTCTGCGGCGCCGGCGCGCTGGCCAGCGCCGCTCTGGCGGCCAAGCCCCTCTCGCGCCCGCACGCCCACCTCGACGTGAAGGACCAGTGCAACCAATGCCACGTCGCGTTCGGCGGCGTGCCGCAGGAGAACTGCCTGGGCTGCCACAAGGAGATCGACCAGCGCCTCAAGGCCAACCAGGGCTATCACGCCAAATCGGCGCGGGGCACGCCCTGCAATAACTGCCACCGCGAGCACCTGGGCCGCGAGTACGAGATCACCCCGCTCGACAAGCGCTCTTTCGACCACAAGACCACCGGCTGGCCGCTGGTCGGCGGCCACGAGGGCGTCGGCTGCCGCGAATGCCATACCGCCAAGCGCCAGCGCACCAATCGCGACAGTTATCTGGGCGCTTCGACCGATTGCAAGGCATGCCATGGCGAGTATCACGGCGACGCAGCCAAGGCCAACCTGGGCCAATGCGAGCGATGCCATAACGCCTATGACTGGAAGCAGCTCAACCCGAACCTCAAGTTCGACCACCAGCGCGAGACCCGCTTCCCGCTGACCGGCAAACACGAGCGCGTCGAATGCGATAAATGCCATCTGGGCAAGCGGAAGTTCGGCCCCATCGAGGTCTCGGGCTGCATCACCTGCCACCAGGATCCGCACCCGCCGGGCGTCTTCGGGGCGCGCATCTGCGAAGAGTGCCACATCACCGCCGACTTCAAGACGAAGTCGATCTTCGAGCACTCGACGACCGGGTGGCCGCTGAAGGGCAAACACGCCCGCACCAAGTGCCTCGACTGCCACTCGTGGAACCAATGGCGGCCGCGCAATGCCGATTGCCAGGGCTGCCACGACGACGTGCACCGCGGCCAGTTCGCCGGCGTCTCGTGCGGCCGCTGCCACAGCGAAAACGGCTGGACGGGGCGCACCCTGCGCTTCAACCACGACGCGATGAGCCGCTTCCCGCTGCGCGGCAAACACCGGCAGGTCAACTGCGGCAAATGCCATCCCAGCGGCAAGTACAAGCCGATCGACGTCGAGTGCAAGAGCTGCCACAAGGACGACAACCCGCACGGCACCACGTTTGGCGAGACGCCGTGCAGCAATTGTCACTCGCCCATCGACTGGAAGAAGACGCGCTTCGACCATGGCATCACCGGCTTCCCGCTCGAAGGCCGCCACGTCGACCAGCCATGCTATCGATGCCATCCCTCGGGCACTGAGACCGAGGATGACACCCAGCAGGACTGCGCCTTCTGCCACGCCGACGTACACCGCGATCAGTTCGAGGGCGCCGGCTGCGACCGCTGCCATCGCGGCTTCGAGCGCTGGCGCATCGAGCTTTTTGACCATTCGCTGAGCCGCTTCCAGCTTCAGGGCCGCCACCTCGACGTGCGCTGCGTCGCGTGCCACAAAGACGGTCACTACCGGCCCATCGACACCGCCTGCGGCAACTGCCACCAGAACTTCCACCGCCCGCAGTTCAGCAAGGCGTGCGACGAATGCCACTCGGTCGATGGCTGGACGGCGCATCTCCGCTTCGATCACGACCGCGACAGCCAGTACCCGCTCTTTGGCAAGCACCGCGCGGTCGACTGCGCCAAATGCCATGTCAACAACCGCTACAAGCCGTTGCCGATGAACTGCGACGGCTGCCACTTCGACGTGCACGCCGGCCGCAAGGGCGCCGGCTGCGACCGATGCCATACCACCGAGAGCTGGACGACCAATAGCGGCCAGAACCATGACTTCGGCGCCTTCACGCTCGGCGGCGCCCATGACTTGCTGACCTGCGAGCGGTGCCACGGCCCCAACCGCGACCTGGTGCTCGCCGGCACCGGGCCCGAGTGCGTCAACTGCCATAAAGACCCGCATTTTGGCAGCCTGGGGCCGCTCTGCCTTGATTGCCACACGCAAGAGTACTTCCTGCCGAGCACGTTCCTGCACATCGAGACCGGCTTCCGGCTGAGCGGCGCGCATCGCTTCGTCGAGTGCCGCGACTGCCACCCGGGCCGCGTCTTCGGTGGCCTGCCGAGCGACTGCGCGTTCTGCCACAGCGACAGCTTCGCGGCGACCGCCGGCTCGCCCATCTGCGACCACCCGCGCTATGTGCCGGGCGGGCGCGACTCGTGCGAGAACTGCCATACCACCCGCGCCTGGAGCCCGGCGCGGCTCGGCGTCTCGTGCGGCGCCTTCAGCGGCGGGGGGGCGCCGTGAGGCGACGCGCCCTGGTCTCGGTGTGCGCCGGCCTGCTTGCGATGCCGCTGCTCGTGGACCGAGCGGCGGCCGACGAGACGAAGCTTGACGGCCAGATCAGCCTGCGCGGCCTGTACTCGGCCGACAACGCCGACGGCCCCGCGGTGGGCATTCTCTTCCTCGACACCGACGCCGCCGCCGATGGCCTGACCACGCTCGGCCTGCGCCTGGGCCTCGACGCCACGTTCCTGCTCGACGCCACCGACGCCCGCGAGCGCCGCTTCGGGCAGACCGAGAGCATCGACCAGGTGCGCCAGCTCTATGTCGAGCAGCCCGAGCTGTTCGGCGTGCTCGACGTCGCCGTCGGCCGCCGCATCATCCGCGAGTCGGGCAATGGCTGGGTGGATGGCGTCGACGCCGAGCTGAACCTCAGCCCCGAGGCCACGGTCGGTCTGTACGCCGGCCTCTCGCCCGATCCCATCGACTATTCGCTGACCCTCGAACGCCAGGCCGGCGGCGTTTATGGCACCTGGCGCAACGGCCGCTTCGACGTCGAGGGCGGCTATAACGCCGAGGTCAAAGACAAGCAGCTCGATCGCCATTATGCCTTCAATCGCATGCACTTGCGGGTGACCGACCGCCTGGTCGTCGCCACCTATCTCATCGCCGACTTCGCCGTCGAACCCGATGTCACCACCTTGCTCGGCAGCGTCGACTACACGCCGATCGACCCGGTGAACCTGACGCTGAACGTCAGCCGCTACAGCACGCAGCAGTATCGCGATCGGGTCATCTACCGGAACGTCATCGAGCCCAACCAGGCGCTCATCCTGGGCGACGAAGTCATCCGCAACGTCTACGACCGCGCCCGCCTGTCGGCCTCGCTGCGGCTGGGGCGCTGGTACCATTACCAGTCGGTCGAGTACAAACACCGCAGCCAGGACGACCGCCACGCCTGGCTCTACACGATCGGCCTGCGCGATGACGACCTGTTCGGCCTGGGCACGCGCGCCGATCTGCAGGCGCAGATCCGCAACAACTTCCAGAGCGACAGCGCGCTCATCGCGCTCGATCTGGAGCAGGATCTGTCGAGCACCTTCAGCGTCAACGCCCGGGTGACGTTCTTCGACGGGCGCACCATCGACGTCGAGACCGAACAGGCTCGCGCCTTCGACGAAGCGGCGCGCGTGCTGCTGATGGGGCTGACGCTCGACTGGCGCGCCTCGCGATCCCATCGCTTCGACCTGAGCTATGACGGCGTCTACGAGGCCGAGCTGCAGGACGCCCGCAACCAGGGCGACCTGTTCGTGCACACGGTGATGGGCCGCTATCGCTGGCTGTTCTGACGGTCAGCGAGGCGGCGCGACCAGCCGATAGATGGACGCCTCGGTCACGTTGCGCCCGTCGGGACGCTGGCCGCCCACAACCAGCACCGTGCCATCGTCGAGCTGCACCGCCGCGTGACCGACGAGGGACCACGCATCGGGCAGCGGCACGGCGACAAAACCGGCGGCGGGATCGAAGACCTCGGCGACCGCCACGCGATCCACCTCGCCGCCCAGGACCAACGCGCGCCCGGTTTCGGGGGGGCCGATCGCGGTGATCGTATGGCCGTCGCGCGGCACGTTGAGCGGCGCGATGGGCACGATCGCGGCGACGCCCGGCTCGAACATCACCGCGTCGTCGTACGGGTCGGCGCCAGCCGCATCGATGCCGCCGGCGATCAGCACCCGCGCCCCCCCGGCGAGCGCCGCCAGCCTGCCGACCCGCTGCGGCCGCAGGCCCAAAGGCACCTGCTGGATCGCCGTCCATCGGTTCTGCACGGGGTCATAGGTCTCGGGCGCGGCGACCGCCCGGCCGTCGAGCCCGAACCCGCCAAAGACAAAAACCCGCCCGTCGGCCAACTTGGTCGCGCCCGGCTCCGAGCGCGCGGTGACCAGCGCGGCGGTGAGGCCCTCACGCCATTGCGAGCCATCGACGGTCATGCGAAGCGAGCCGAGCGCCTCTTGCTCCGCGTCGACCCCCCCGACCAGCAGCAACTCGATCGCGTTGAGCACGATGAGGCGATGGCCGGCGCGCGCCCGGCTCATATCGCCGCCGAGCATCCAAACCAGGGCGTCCTCGCCGCCGGGCGTGGCGCTGAACAGCGCGCGCGTCGGCCCGATGGTGCCGTTGGCGCGCCGCTCCAGCCCACCCGCGATGACAACGCGCCCCTGCTGCACCACCCCGGCCGGCGCGACGAGCAGCGGCCGCAAGAGCGGCGTCGTCACCGAGAAGCCGTCATCGCCCAACAGGTCGACGTCGTTGCTGGCCGTGGTCAACCCACCGGCGCGGGCCCGGTCGCCGCCGAGCGCCATCGCCCGACCCTGGGGCAGCGCCACCAGGCTCAGCCCCGTGCGCGCCGCGGCGATGCCCGGATCGACCGCGGTGCGCTGAAGGCAAAGCTCAAGCGGCCCCACCCGCACCAGCGGCGGCGGACAGAGCGGGGGCGGCGCCATGTCGACCGGCGGCGGCGCCATGTCGACCGGCGGCGGCGCCATGTCGACCGGCGGCGGCGCCATGTCCATCGGCGGGGGCTCGCCATCGGGCGGTGGCCCCTCATCGGGCATGGGCGTCTCGGCGTCCACCGCCAGATCGGCCTTGACCTCGGCGTCATCGGGCGGCGGGCCGCGATCGAGCGGCGGCCCGACCGGGCCGTCCGCCTCACTGTCCTGCGGCGGCGGCTCGCCGTCATGGACGCGGAAATCACCGGGCGGCTCGAAGCCGTCCGCCGCGCCATCGCTCGGCGGCACGTAGAAGTGGCGGTCGGGGGGCTCGACGCAGGCCAGACCGGCCAGCACCCCGAACAGCCCCAACATGGCACGCAAAAAGACGCGCGCTCGCCCCGTCCGGGCAGACGGGCTTCGTCCGCGCGACCCACCAGTAGACCTGCTCGCCATGGCCCGAGCATGCCCCGGCCCGGCCGGGCGGAGCAACTTGTTGCAGCACGCGGCCACAGCCAAGTGCAACGGCGGCCGGAAGCGAATAGAATGCGCGCCGCCGAACCAAGGAGATCCCGATGACCCAGATCAGTCGTGTCGCCGCCCGCGAAATCCTCGACAGCCGAGGCAACCCCACCATCGAGGTCGAAGTGACCTTGCAAGGGGGCGCCGTCGGCCGGTTTGCCGTGCCCAGCGGGGCATCGACCGGCGAGCATGAGGCGCTGGAGCTTCGCGACGGCGACGCCACGCGCTACCTGGGCAAAGGCGTCCGCAAGGCCATCGAGCACGTGCATCGCGCGATCGCGCCCGCCCTGGTCGGGGCCCGCGCTGACGAACAGCGTGCCATCGACGAGCGCCTGCTTGCCCTGGACGGCACGCCAAACAAGCGCACCTTGGGCGCCAACGCCATTCTGGGCGCCAGCATCGCCTGCGCCCGCGCCGCGGCCAGCCATCAACGCCTGCCACTCTGGCGCTATCTCGGCGGCCCGATGGCCCATGTGCTGCCCATGCCGTTGATGAACATCCTCAACGGCGGCGCGCACGCCGACAACAACGTCGACTTTCAGGAGTTCATGATCGCGCCGATCGGGGCCCCCACCTTCCCCGAGGCGCTGCGGTCGGGCGTCGAGGTCTTTCACGCGCTCAAGAAGGTGCTCCGCGGCCGCAAGCTGAACACCGCAGTCGGCGATGAGGGCGGCTTTGCGCCCGACCTGGCCAGCAACAGCGAGGCCCTGGCCATCATCGCCGAGGCGGTTGGCCAGGCCGGCTACGCGCTGGGCAAGGACATCGCGCTGGCCCTCGACGTCGCCAGCAGCGAGTTCTACCGCGACGGCCAGTACGTGCTCGCCGGCGAGGAGCGCACGCTGACCCCGGCCGAGATGGTCGACTTCTACGCCGACCTGTGCGCGCGCTTCCCGATCGTCAGCATCGAAGATGGCATGGCCGAAGACGACTGGGCCGGCTGGAAGGCGCTCACCGTGCGCCTCAGCGACCGGGTGCAGCTCGTCGGCGACGATCTCTTCGTCACCAACCAGGAGCGCCTCGGGCGTGGCATCGCCGA
>JAGQJJ010001084.1 GCA_020430675.1 Myxococcales bacterium | reverse complement strand
GACATGATGTGGTTCACGTCGCCGAGCCGCTCGGTCAGCTCGTCGGAGTCCATGCCGCCGTAGAGCACCAGGTAGTCGGTGAGCAGGTACTCGTCGCCGTTCGACTTGTCCCAGCGGACGCCGGTGACGGCGGCGATCTTGCGGGCGAGCAGCTCGGGGGTCGAGAGCCGCCCGGTGCCGATGTCCTGCAGCTCGACGGCGCGCGCCTCGTCGGGCGGCTTCTCGAGGGAGCCGGCCCGGTAGTAGGGCCCGAGGATGATCTCCTTGATCATGGTCTTGAGGTTGTGATCGTCGCCGACGAAGGTGGCCGCGACCCCGCGCATGTAGGCGTCTTGGGCCTGCCAGGCGGCGCACATGGGCGAGGTCGGCGTCCCAGGCGGGGTCGAACAGCGTGTAGGCGTCGACGCCGCGCGGTTCGCGCCAGATGTCGAGGCCGTTGGCCTGGGCGCAGTCGCGCACGAAGCGCGGCATGCGTTGGTCGGCGCGGCCGTCGGGGCCCTCGACCCAGGCCATCGCCGGCGCGCCGCCGGGGCGGGGCAGCACGTCGCAGGTGATCCGCGTCATCTCGGCGACCTGCGGCCCCAGCGCGCCGTTGAGCAGCACGTCGCCGAACTGCGCTGCGCCGACCACACGCTCGCAGGCGCGGTCGGCGCAGCCTTGGCCGCGGGCGGTGGTCGTCCACACGCCATCAGGCACGGCCGAGCCGAGCGGCAGGCTCAAACAATGGCCGAAGGCATCGTAGGTGGTGCACCCGCGCACGCCGATGGCATCGGGCGGCGGACCTTGGACCTCGGCCCGCGTCGCCGTGGGTTCAAACGCTGCGCTCCAACAGGGGTCGCCCACGCCGGCGTCGCCGACCAACGGCGCGGGGCAGACCAGGCCGAAGCCCGCCGGCTGGCCCGCGTCGTCGGGGCCGCAGACCTCGCAGCCGAGCGCAATGCCTGCCAACAGAACGAGGATGAATACCCGCCGCATGTCTGCCTCCGCGACCACCCAGGGCACGGTAGCGCTGTGCTGCGGGATCCACAAGGGGCTCCGTTGGGCCCGCCTGCGGAACGGAGCTACTGCGGGCTGAGCTTCGCCAGGTTGCCGCGGGCGAGGGCGTCGTTGGGGTCGAGTTCGAGCGCCTTGCTGAGCAGCTTGCGCGCCAGGTCGTCGCGGCCGAGCGCCATGGCGGCGACGGCGGCGTTGTTGAGGTGCTTGCCTTTGCCCGGTGCGCGCTCGGCGGCGGCGATCCAGGCGGCAAGCGCGGCTTCGGGCTGGTGGCTGCGGTAGAGGGCGCGGCCGAGGCGGTCGAAGCCCCAGTCGCTCTGCGGGTAGACGACGGTCATTCGGGCCCAGAGCGAGACCGGGTCATGCCATGCGGCGTGCGTCTGCAATGACAGGCCGGCGAGCGTGATCGTCAGCGCGGCGGTGGCGGCGATGCGCACCGGCGGGCGCAGGGGCAGGCGGGATGCGAGGTCGACCAGCAGCAAAGCGAGGAAGGGCACGATCAAGAAGAGGTAGCGGTCGGCCATGTAGACCACGCCCGGCTTGAAGTGCAGGTACGGCAGCAGCAAGGCGCCGGCGATGCCGAGCAGCGCGGCGCGGGGATCGCGGCGGCGCAGGCCGATGAGGCCCAGCGCGGCGAGCGCGGCGGTGACCGCCAAGGAGGCGATGGCGAGCGCGGTGTGTCCGGCGCCGAGCGGCTCCGTCAGGTAGATGTGGTTCAGGTTCGCCGGCCAGAACAGCGTCATCAGATAGCGCAAGGGCAGCTGCGCGCGGTCGCTCCACAGGAGCGAGAGGCCCACGTCGCCGCGATAGGCTTCGGGCAGGACGACGTTGCCACCCGC
>JAGQJJ010001083.1 GCA_020430675.1 Myxococcales bacterium | reverse complement strand
CCTGGGCGGCGGCCCACGTCGACGACGTGGCGCGCTACTACGACGAGCACAAGAAGGAATACGACCGCGACACCGAGGTGCACATCCGCCGCGTGCTGGTGCGCAAGCCCAAGGAGGGCGGGGACGCGGCGCTGGCCGAGGCGCGGGCCAAGGCCGAAGCGCTGCTGGCCGAGGCGCGCGCCGAGGGCGCCGACTTCGAGGCGATCGCGCGCGAGAAGTCCGAGGGCTACTACAAGAACTACGGCGGCGACATGGGCTGGCAGAGCAAGGAGAACTCGTCGCCCAAGGACTTCGAGGTCTACGCGGCGCTGACCGCGGGCCAGATCTCGGACGTGCAGGAGTCGCCCATCGGCTTCTGGTTCGTGCGCGCCGAAGAGATCAAGCCGGCCATGAAAAAGACGCTCGACGAGGTGCGCGATGAGATCGGCACCATTCTGGCCGGCGAGGCCAAGCGCACCGAAGCCGCCCGAGCGGCGGCCGAGGCGGTGCTGGCCAAGGTGAAGGCCGGGGCGAAGCTGAGCGAAGCGGCGCCGATGAAGCAGGCGCCGGCGCCGGCCGCGCCCGAGGGTGAAGCGCCGGAAGGCGACGCGCCCGAGGCCGCTTCGCCCGAGCCGGTCTCGACGTTGGAGAGCACCGGGCCGTTCTCGGCCGATCGGCCGGCGTGGGATCGCATCCCCGGTATCGGCAAGAGCGCCGAGCTGGCGGCGAAGCTCGACGCGCTGACCGCCGAGGCGCCCCTGGTCGACCAGGTGCTTGAGGTTGAAGGGCGGCTCTTTGTGGTCGCGCTCAAGGAGCGGGTCGAGCCGGACGACGAGGCGTTTGCCAAGGATCGCGAGACCTTCGAGCGCCGTCTGCGCATCGGCCGCGCCAATCAGCTCTTCGGCAACTGGAAGGCCGTGGTCTATGGCCCGGTCCGCCAGCGCGAGGTCTTCCGCCGCTTCACCGGCGGCGCGCTGCTCGACGTGCTCGATCACGCCGAGGGCGTGCGCCTCAACGACGAGCTGTACCCCCCGCCCGCTGCGCCTGCGCTGCCCGAAGGCGCGATGCCCATCAAGCTGAACTGATCGGCCGCCGCCCGCGCGGGCTGGCCGATCGTCAGGCTTCCATCATCTCAAGCGTTTGAAGCTCAGAACTCGGGCAGGCTGGCCAGCCGTCGCAGACGGTTGACGTCGACCCGGCTGAGCGAGCCGCTGCGCAGGAAGCGCACGCGCATGGCGGCGATCTGCTCGACGGCGCGCTCGCGGCCCAGGGTGACGAAGTGGCGCGTCAACCGGTCGAGCAGGCTTGAGACGCGGCGCGCGTCGCCCTCGGCGTAGGCGCGGGCGACCTCTTCGGCCCAGGCGGTGCCTTCAACGCGCTCGCGGGCGGTGATGACCTCGGCTTCAACCTCGCTGGCTTCGAGCGGATCGGCGCCACAGCGCTGCACGACGCCGCCCGACCAGAGCGGTCGGTCGCCGGCTTCGCGGGCGTAGAGGCGGGCGTCGAAGAGCCGATAGCGGCCGATGCGCCGCTTGGGCAACACCGCGGTCAGCAGGAAACATGGATCGCGGCCGCTGCCGGTGACGGGGCCAATCTCGACCGTGAGCTGCCGGTTGCCGTCGTTGAGCCGCACATTGCGCAGGAAGACCGGCGTCGGGTCGACGCGGAAGAGCTGGCCCGGCTGGATGATGGGCGAGAACGTCAGCTCGAGCTGCGCATCGAGCAGGCGCTGGTCGCGCAGCACGTTGACGCGATCGACCAGCGCCTCGCCCAGCGTGCGCTGCGGTTCGGCGAGGCAGACCTCGCCGCCGCCCAGGTTGGCCAGGCGCGTCAGCAGGCCCAGATCGGCCGAAGC
>JAGQJJ010001082.1 GCA_020430675.1 Myxococcales bacterium | reverse complement strand
TGCCGTCGTTCTGGTGGATGCATACGATGGTGCTGGTCTGGGTGCTGTTAACGCTGCTGCGGTCCGTCGGCGCCGTCGACGAGGTGCATGCGGAGCTGGTCGAAGCGAGGGATGGTGGCATCGACGGCGCGCTGCAGACGGGCGGGGTCGAGCGTGCGATCGACCCGCAGCGCGACGCGGATGTTATACGTCTCGCGGCGGTCGAGCACGCGGTCGAGGAAAGCCAGCCGCGCCTGATTCGGCGCGAGCGGCGCGAGGTGCGGCCGCACCGGGTCGAGTGTTTCGACGACCGTCGCGCTTGCCTCTGCCGAGGCGCCGAGCACGGCGTCAGCCAGGGCGACCGGCACCGGGTTCTGCAGGACGATGCCCGCCGGCAGCGCCCGGCCAAGACGCGCGGCGAGCCGGTTGCGCACCTCAAGGCCCATCAGCGAGTCGAGGCCGAGCGCGGTCAGCGGCGCGTCGAGCGGCACTGCGGCGTCGGGCAGCCCCAGCACCACGGCGGCGGCGGCGCGAATGGCATCGAGCGCACCGGCGCGGGTCAGGGCCGCGGGATCGGGGGCGACGGCTGCCGTCGAGGCACGCGGCAGCGGTCGCGGCTGCGCGAGGCTGCGCAGCAACGCCGGCCCATCCGGCGCGAGCCGGGCGCGGTCGAGCGCGATGGGCACCAGATGCGCCTCGCCCGCACCCAGCGCCGCGTCCAGCGCGCGCAGCCCGTCGCCGACCGACAGCGTACGCAGCCCGCCATCCGCCATGCGGCGCCGCCCGGCATCGCCCAGGTGAGCGGCCATGCCGACGCCCTGCTGCTGCCAAGGGCCAAACGCGAGGCTCAGGCCCGGCAGGCCGCGCGCCCGGCGGTGGGCGGCGAGCGCGTCGAGGAAGGCGTTGGCCGCCGCGTAGCTGCCCTGCCCCGGGTTGCCCAGGGTGCCGGCGGCCGACGAGAAGAGCACGAAGGCCGAGAGGTCGAGGTCGGCAGTCAGGGTGTGCAGGTGCCATGCGCCGATGGCTTTGGGTGCCATCACCTGCGTCACCCGCTCGGCGGTGAGCGATGGCATGATGCCATCGTCGAGCGCGCCGGCGAGGTGGAAGACCGAACCGATGGCATGCGCGGCCAGCAGGCGCGCGACCTGCGCACGATCGGTGAGGTCGCAGGCCACGACGACGGCTTCAACGGCCGCGGTGGCCAGTTCGGCGACCAGGGCGGCGGCGCCGGGGCCCTCGATGCCGCGCCGCGAGGTCAGAATCAGCCGGCGGATGCCATGCGCAGTCACCAGGTGCCGGGCGAGCGCCTGCCCCAGATCGCCGAGGCCGCCGGTGATGAGCGCCGGACCCCGGAGCGCGGGCGCCGCTTCGGTCGAGGTCATGGGCGCCAGACGCGGCACCAGAATCTGGCCATCGCGGGTGGCCAGCTCGGGTTCTTCGTCGGCGGCCAGGGCCGCCAGGGCGATATCGTCGATTGCGCCATCGAACGATCGCAGCACGCGGCCCGGGTTCTCGGCGCGGGCGGCGCGCAGCAGGCCCCAGAGCGGCGCGTGGGCCAGATCGGATGCCTCGTCGGCAGCGCTGGCGGCGAGGGCGCGATGCGTGCGCCAGACCACCGGGATGCCATCGAGCCGCGGGTCGCTCGAGATCGCCTGCACGGTCGCCAGTGCGGCCGTCGTGGCTTCGATCGCGGCGGTGGCATCGAGGTCACCGTTGAGACCAGCGTCGATGATCAGCCGTGTCACGCCCGCCGGCAGGGCGCGGAGATCGCCGAGCCGGGCGATGCCTTCCGGCAGGGTCGAGTCGCCCAGC
The DNA here is from genome assembly GCA_020430675.1 of Myxococcales bacterium. Next base: position 45 of record JAGQJJ010001082.1, on the reverse strand, counting down.
ACGACCCAGCCGGCGAGGTCGGGCACTTCGGTCGGCAAGGCCAGC
>JAGQJJ010001081.1 GCA_020430675.1 Myxococcales bacterium | reverse complement strand
AGGCAACCCCGGCGGCGGCGATGACTGCGACACCGGCGGCCGCGGCGTCTGCGCGCGCGGCATGACCGTCTGCACCCGCGGCGAGCTGGCCTGCGACGCGCTCGCTTCGCCCGGCGCCGAGATCTGCAACGGTCTCGACGACGACTGCGACGGCGTGGTCGACGATGGCAACCCCGGTGGCGGCGCCGCCTGCGACACCGGCCGCCCAGGCGTCTGCGCCAATGGCACCACGCTCTGCCGCGACGCCGCGCTCACCTGCCGCCCGGACGTGCCAGCCAGCGCCGAAATCTGCAACGGCCTCGACGACGACTGCGATCAGATGGTCGACGAAGACAACCCCGGTGGCGGGCAGGCCTGTGACACCGGCGATTCCGGCGCCTGCGCCCGCGGTCGCACCACTTGCCGCGACGCGGCGCCGGCCTGCGACCCGTTGGTCGAGCCCGCCGAAGAGCGGTGCAATGGCGAAGACGATGACTGCGATGGCATCGCCGACGAAGACGACCTCGACAGCGGCTCGGCCTGCCAGACCGGCCGGCCCGGTGCCTGCGCCGAAGGCATCACCCTCTGCCTCGCCGGTCGCCCGACCTGCGACCCGGTCAACCCGCCGGTCGCCGAGATCTGCGACGCGGTCGACAATGACTGCGACGGCCGCGTCGACGAAGGCACCGAGGGCGGCGACCCGTGCCAGACCGAGCTGCCCGGCGTCTGCGCCGCGGGCGTCACCGTCTGCATGGGCGCCGAGCTGCTCTGCCAACCCGAGCTGGCGCCCTCGGCCGAGGTCTGCGACGGCCTCGACAATGACTGCGATGGCAACGTCGACGAGCAGGCCGAGCGCGTCGGCGCGACCTGTGGCACCGGGCGGCCGGGCATCTGCGCCCGCGGCACCTGGCTCTGCGTCGACGGCGCGCTCGCCTGCGACCCCGAGCAGGATCCCGCCCCCGAGGTCTGCAACGGCATCGATGACTCGTGCGACGGCCATATCGACGAAGGCACCCGCAATCGCTGCGGCCAGTGCGGCCCCAACGCCTTCGAGATCTGCGACGGGCTCGACCAGGACTGCGATGGCACGGTCGATGAGATGGCGCCCTGCAAGGAAGGCATCTGCCGCTATGGCCGGTGCGTGCTGCCATGCCAGAACAATGAGTGCATCGACCGCGGCGTCCAGTGCATCAACGGCGTCTGCGTCGACCCCTGCGAGCTGCTCAACTGCCCCGATGACCAGTTCTGCGACGGCCAACGCTGCGTCGATCCGTGCGTCGGCGTCGAGTGCGATGGCAGCGAGCGGTGCATCGGCGGCCAGTGCGAGGCCGATGACTGCGTCGAGTTCGGCTGCCCCGGCGGCGAGCGCTGCGTCAACGCCGACTGCGAGCCCGACCCCTGCGCCGCGGCGCGCTGCGACGAAGGCAGCTTCTGCCGCGACGGCGACTGCGTGCCAAGCTGCGCGGCGGTGAGCTGCCCGCTCGGCCAGCGCTGCCTCGACGGCCAGTGCGTCACCGATGACTGCGCTGACATCGGCTGCCCCGACGGGCAGGTCTGCCGCGGCGGGGAATGCCAGGCGGATGCCTGCGCGGGCGTCGACTGCCCGCGCGGCCAGGTCTGCCGCGACGGCCTGTGCGCCGGCGACCCGTGCGCCCATGTCAACTGCCCGCCCGGCGAAGAATGCGTCGTGGTCGAAGGCAGCGCGCAGTGCGTGTTCGGCAGCTCGATGCCGCGCGAAGACGGCGGCATGATCGAGGTCGACGCCGGGGTCGGGGCCGACGCCGACGTCGAAGCCGACGCCGATCTCGACGCCGCGGTCAGCGCGCCCGATGCCGACATCGGCATCATCGATCTGTTCGAGGG
>JAGQJJ010001080.1 GCA_020430675.1 Myxococcales bacterium | reverse complement strand
CTGCCGGAGCGAATGCGGCAACGGGCGCCTCGATGGCGGCGAAGAGTGCGACGACGGCAATCACATCGTCGGCGATGGCTGCGACGTCAACTGCCGCCGCGAGCCGCTGCCCGGCCCAGGCGAGGACTGTCGCGGTTTCATGTGCAGCCAGGGCCTGAGCTGCTTCGGCATCGCCGAGGCAGGATTCCGCAATATCTGCACGCATTTGTGCGATACCGTCGCCGACTGTGGCGACTTCGAGGGCGACGTCTGCTGCCAGCGCCCCGGCCCGCAGCTCATCGACCGCTACTGCGTGCCGCGGGCCCTGCTGCCCAATGGTTGCGCCGCGCAATAGGCGCGCGGCGGGCGGGCGGTGGTTTGCGCTGGTGGTCGTCGTGAAGGAGCGCAGGAGGGCGGGGCGAGGTGCGCGCGGTCAGACCGCTTCTTCGTCGTCCTCGCCAAAGAACATGTCGCGGGCTTCATTGAAGGCTTCGCCGAGGTCACCGGCGAGCGCTTCGGGCGACAGGAGGCGGGCCTTGCCGCCGTCGAGCAGCTCGGCGGGGTACATCGGCGGGTCGGCGGCCACGGCGACCATATAGCCGAGCTTCTTGCTGACTTTGATCTCCTGAAGGATCAAGAGCTCTTTGTCGCCGTTCTCGGTTTCGACTTCGATGGTCTCCGGGTCGTCGTAGAACGACTCGGGCGGGTCACCGGTGAGGATGAACTCGTCGGCGCGCACTTCGATACGGCAGTCATGCTTGCCCAGCTGCTTGTTGATGGTCTCTTCGATCGGCCCGAAGTCGCTCGGCTCCATCTCTTCAAGCTCGCTCTCGTCGTCGGACGGGTCGAAGCGCAGAAGCGTCACCAGCGGCTCGGCGGGGATGAGCAGCGCATACAGGGCGCCCTCGTACTCGATCTCGGCGCACACCTCGGCGATCAGGGTCTCGCCGCTGCTCTCGTCGAGCAGCTCCACGAGGATCCGATCATCCGGCGTATCGGCCATCGTTGCCTCCTTTCGTGGCGTCGCGGCGGCCGGGCGGCCAGACGCGACGAGGCCAATAGAACACGTCCCGCAGCGCAGGTCCACCTGCCCCGAGCACGAGCCATTGGCGCCGGATTGGGGTGGTATGCGCCGTGGTTCTCCGGTTGAATCGGCGGCGATGCTGCGCTTGTTCCTCATCTTGGGCACCGTCTTGTCGACCGGACCGGCGGTGGCCGCAAAACGCCGCGTCGGCCTTGAATACCAGGCCCCGGCATCGTGCCCCGATGAGGCCGCCCTGCGCCGCGCGGTCGCGGCCGAGCTGGGCGAAGACCTGGTCTCCGCCGACGCCGCGTTGGTGGTGCGCGTGCACATCGACGCTGACGAAGCGTTGGTGGCCACGCTGCGCGTCGTGGACGCCAACGGCACGTTGCAAGGCGAGCGGCGCCTCGAGTCGCCCCCTGGCGACTGCGGCGAGTTGGTCCGCGCGGTCGCTTTGTCAGTTGCGATCGCCTTGGGCCCGCCGCCGCCGGTGCCAACGCCGGCACGACCGCCCCCACCGGTCGAACTGCGCTGGGGCCTGGGGCCCGCGTTCACCCTGGGCACCGCGCTGGCGCCGTCTGGCGGGCTCGCAGCCAGCGTGATGGTCGAGCGCGCCGCTTGGGCGGCCGAGGTCGACCTGCTCGTCGATGGGCCGCTGACCTTGACCGAGCCGACGCTGCAGGGCGGGGTGGTGCGCAGTCACTTTCTGGGCGGCGGCCTGCGCGTCTGCCGGGCGCTTCCCTTCACGCTGCGGCCGTGCCTCGGGGGCCTCGCTGGACAGCAGGTCTATATCGGCGAGGGCTATGCCGATCCACGCCAGGTCGAGTCGGCGACGGTCGCGTTGGC
>JAGQJJ010001079.1 GCA_020430675.1 Myxococcales bacterium | reverse complement strand
AAGCCCCCGGAATGGCATTGCGACATCCACAAGACGACCCTGGTCGTCTCGGGCACCGGCGCCAGATCGGCGACCAAGTCTGACACGGACCACGACTCGCCCCAAAGCGAGATGCGGGTGTCATCGCCGCCCTTCGGATCGGGCTCGCCATGGTCGGTGACCGCAATCAACAAGGTGTCGGCCGGCGTCAGCGTGGGCCCGACCTCGGCCAGCCAGGCGGTCAGTGCCGCGCGCGTCGCCGGACGCACCGTGCGCTCGCCAAAACGGGTGTCGCGCAGCTCGGGCGCGAGGGCCAGGTCGGTGTCGAGGCGCGTGCCTTCGATCAGCCACTCCTCTTCGGGTGGCGTGGTCTCAACCACCGCGCGGTCCGGCTTCGGATCGTCGCCATCGGCCCAGAAGATCGCCACGTCCTCCGCCGGCACGCCCCGCGCCGCCAGCGCCTCGATGAGCGCGTCGACGTGCACCCGGTGGCTGTCGAAGTTCTCTTCCGGCGCGCTGCCACCGGCGAGCAGCAGCACCTTGAGGACGGCGTAGGCGAGGAGCATGGCGGCATCATAGCACCGGCACAGTCCGGCCGGGAGCCCGGCGGCGCGTCGCCGCGGGTTGGCCAGTCGAGCCGGACTCGCGTATATCACCTGCCCGTGGCATGCGCCCCGCATCGAGACCGCCCCGCGCGCCCCGCATCATGAGCCGGCGCGCCCACCCGCTCGGCCTCGCGCTCGCCGCGGCGCTGGTCGCCGTGCTGGCCCTGCCGCTGCTCGCCCTGGCCCTGGCCGCCTCGCCCGCCGACCTGCGCGCCGGCCTGCAAAGCCCGCTCTTTGCGCCCGCGCTCTGGCTCAGCCTGCGCACCACGCTGCTCAGCCTGGCGCTCATCGTGCTGTGCGGCACGCCGCTCGCGTGGTGGCTGGCGACGACCCGCGCCCGGCTGGCCCGCATCATCGAGCTGCTTGTCGAGCTGCCCATCGTGGTGCCGCCGGCCGTGCTCGGCGTGGCGCTGCTCTATGCCTTTGGCCGCCGCGGCCTGCTGGGCCCCGCGCTCGCCGCGCTCGATCTCGCGGTGCCGTTCACCGAGGCCGCGGTACTGCTCGCCCAGATCGTCGTGGCCGCGCCGTTCTATGTGCAGGCCGCGGCCAACGCCTTCCGCAAGGTCGAGCCCGACCTGTTGATCGTGGCCCGCACCCTCGGCGCCTCACCGACGGCGGCGTTCTTCCGGGTTGCGGTGCCGGTCGCGCTGCCCGGCCTCATCGTCGGCGGGCTCGCCATCGCGTGGGCCCGCGCGCTCGGCGAGTTCGGCGCCACGCTGCTCTTTGCCGGCAACCTGACCGGCCGCACGCAGACCATGCCGCTGGCCATCTTCACCGCGCTCGAGTCCGATGTGCGCGTGGCGCTCGTCTTTGCGTTGGTGCTCGCCGCGCTGGGCGCGCTGCTGCTGCTGGCGCTTCGCTTCGCTCCGGCTGCATGGCGCCGGATGCGCCGAGGTGCGCCATGAGCCTGCGGGTCGATGTGCAGGCCACTGCCGGCGCGCTCTCGCTGGCCGTCGCCTTCGAAGCCGGCCCCGGCCCGCTGGCGCTCATCGGCCCCAACGGTGGCGGCAAGACCACCCTGCTGCGCGTGCTCGCCGGCGCCCACCGACCGGCCAGCGGCCGCATCGAGGTCGGCGACCTGACGCTGCTTGACACCGCGCGCGGCATCGACCGGCCAAGCGAGCGACGCCGCGTCGGCTATGTGCCTCAAGGATATGGCCTTTTCCCCCATCTGCGCGTCATCGACAACGTCGCCTTCGGCCTCTCGACCGGCCCCCGCCAGCGCCCGCGCGCCGAGCGCCATCAACGGGCCCGGGCGGCGCT
>JAGQJJ010001078.1 GCA_020430675.1 Myxococcales bacterium | reverse complement strand
CGATGCCGACGCGGTCATGCTCACCGCCACCGTGCGCCGGGCCGATGGCGCGGCGGCGCAGCGCACCTGGTTCTACGACCGCCGCCCGGGCCAGGCCGGCCGGGTGCAGGGCCGGGTGGCCTTCGGGGCCGGGCTGGTGGTGCAGGCCGACGCCATCGAGCCCGATGGCGAGGCGCGCCCCATCGGCCAGGGCCGCACCGACGCCGAGGGTCGTTTCGTGATCGCCGCCCCTCGCGCCGTGGGCCTCATCCGCCTGACCGCCCGCCCGCTGCCCGGCGTGGCCAATCCGGTGCACTTCAAGACCGATGGCATGCGCGAGAGTTTCGTCGCCGACTTCCGCCCCGACGCCGGCGCGCGCGTGATGATCGACGCCCTGACCGACCTGGCCGCGGCGCGCACCGCCGGCCGCATCGCCGCGGGCGAGGCGCCGATGGCCGCCTGGCACGAGAGCGCCGCGTTGGTGGCCGCGCATTTCGGTCTGCCGACCAAGCATCTGCCCATCACCGAGCCGGCCGGCGCCATCGCGATGTTCGACCCCTCGCCCGCCGCCCGCCGCGCCTTTGCGCTCACCTGCTTCAACGCGCAGGCCGCCGCGCTGCGCCTGACGCCGGGCGCGTTGGTCGCGGCCTATCGCCGCGATGTGCTGACCGATCCGGTGGTCGACGGCGCCGCTTCGGGTGTGCCGGTGGGTGGCTTCGGCGGCTTCACCGACCCGCTGCGGCTGCCGCTGGCGACCACCTGCGCCGCCGCGCTCGACGGCTTCCGCGCCCCGCCCGAGCGCCGCTTCAGCTGGGCCCCGGCCCTGCAAGCGCTGGCGATCGACGCCTCGCCCCTGTTCGCCAGCGAGGTCCAGCCCTGGGACGCCCAGGCCCCGCAGGTGCAGGCGGGCATCGCCGAGGGCGGCAACCCGTACGTGCGCGACGCGGTGATCCTCGACGTGCGCGTCGGCGACCTGGGTGCCGGCGCGTTGCTGCCCGATGCGCCGCTGCCCTGCGGCCGCGTCGAGGTCGAAGCCGTCGGCGAGGCCCGGCCCGTGCAGTTCGTTCAGCGCGCGCGGCTGCGGCTCGACCTCAGCGGCTGCCCCGAGGGCCCGCTGAGCGTGCCGGTCGAAGCCTTCGACGGCGTGGGCAACCTCGGCGCGGCGCACGTCGACCTGACCATCGATCGCACGGCGCCCTCGATTCGCCTGCAGGCCGGCGACGCCGTCCGCCGCGTGGGCGCCAACTGGCAGATGATCGACCCCGACGTGCGGGTGTGGATCGAGGCCGGCGACCTCGCGCTCGCTTCGCTCTGGGCCACCTATGAGGGCGCCGAGCTGCCCATCCAGCTGAGCGACGGGCGCCGCTTCGTGAAGCTGACCGCCGAGCAGGTCGCGGGCGGGTGGCTGGCGGTGCACGCCACCGACCGCGCCGGCAACCACACGATCGCGCGCCGCTTCGTGATGCCGCCACTCTGACGGCGACCGCCTTGCGGCCGGGGCGCCGTCCGCGCACACTGCCTTGTCTTTCAGGTCACCGCCCCGGAGCCCCGCAGTGCAGTCACCGATGCAGTTTGAAGGCCGCGTCGAAGCCATCCACATCGCCGCCGAGAGCGGTGCCCCCCTCACCGCGCTGGCCCGGGTGCGCGCCGTCGCCGGCAAGGGCCTCGAAGGCGACCGCAACTTCGGCGCCACCCATAAGGGCGAAGCCGTCCCGCAGGACGCGCTGACCCTGATCGAAGCCGAGAGCATCGAAGCCGTCGCCCGCGACCTGGGCATCGAGCTGGCACCCGGCGAGACCCGCCGCAATCTGACCACCCGTGGCGTGCCGCTCAACCACCTGGTCGGACAACGTTTTCGCGTCGGCGGCGCGG
>JAGQJJ010001077.1 GCA_020430675.1 Myxococcales bacterium | reverse complement strand
GCGTGCGCAGCGTCGACGGGCGGGGCGACGCCTGTCGCGCGCACGACGTGACGACCGCGGTCGCCCTGATCGAGTCGTGGAGCCGCGCCGATCTCGAGGCCCCGCTGCTCGTGCCCCACACCGCGCCGCTCGCCCCGCCGCCCGAACCCCGAGCGACCCCCGTCTACGTCGGCGGCCTCATCGCGTCCAGCCTCGCCTCCGATGACTCGCTCTGGTTCGACGCCACCGTCAACGCCTGCGCCGAGCTGGGTCCGTTCTGCCTGGGCGGCCTGCTGCGCGCCAGCTTCGACACCGCCGAGTTCGGCGCCAGCGAACACGTCGAGACCAACCGCGTGGGGCTCGATTTGATGGCGACCGCCGAGCTGCCCATCGCGATCGCGGGCACCACCCTGGCCCCCGGCATCAGCCTGGGCGGCGGCTGGCTGCGCAGCATCAGCGACGTCGACGCCACGCCCGACCCGCGCGAGATCGACCGCGGCACGATGCGCTTCGGCGCCCAGCTTCGCCTGTCGGCGCCCGCCGGCGAGCGCGTCTTCATCGACACCGGCGCCTTTGTCGACCTGTTGCCGCTGGCCCATACCACCGAGTTTGTCGACGGGGGCGTGACGCTGGCCGGCGAGCCTCGCTGGTTTGCGCGCCTCGGCTTCGGCGTGCGCTACGCGGTGCAGCCATGAGCCGGCTGCTGGCCTTCCCCCGGCCGAAGGCGGCCGAGCTCGACGACGCGGTGTTGCTCGCTGCGGGCGCCGCGGGCGACATGGACGCCTTCGCGGCGCTCTTCGACCGGCATCACGAGGCGCTTCACCGCTTCGTGCTGCGGCTGGGATTTGTCGACGCCCAGGACGTCGATGACCTGTTGCAGACGACCTTCGTGCAGATCTTCCGCGCCGCAGATGGCTTTCGGGAGCGATCGCAGGTGCGCACCTGGATGATGGCCATCGCGGCCAACGTCTCGCGCCGGCACGTCCGCACGGTGATTCGCCGCCGCCGCTTGCTGCAGAACGTCTCGGAGCGCCCGACCCTGCGGCCGGTGGGCCCCGCCGCCGCGCTGGAGCAGGCCGAACGCCAGCGCCGCTTGCAAGCGGCCATCGCCGCGCTGCCCCATAAGCTGCGCGTCGTCTTCGTGCTCTGCGAGGTCGAGGGCGTGCCGGGCGTCGAAGCCGCGGCCGGGCTCGACCTGCCGACCGGCACGCTCTATCGGCGACTGCACGAAGCCCGGCGCAGCCTGCGCGCGGCGTTGGCCGAGGGGGCGCCATGAGCCCGCGCCCGCCCGATTGCCCGACCGAAGAGGCGCTGTCGCGTCTGTTTGCCGATGGTCAACAGGCCGAGATCGCCACGCACCTCGATCAGTGCCCGGATTGCGCCGCGCAATGGTCGGCAATGGCCCGGCTGCGCGCCGAGGCCCGCGCGATTGCGACCCCACGGCTGAGCCCCGTGCGCCGTGACGCGGTGCGCGCCGCGGTGCTCGCCGAGACGGCGCGTCGGGCGCCGCGGCGTGTGCGTCGCGACCGGCGATGGCCAGCCGTGGCCCTCGCTGCGGTCGCCGCGGTGCTCCTCATCGGCGCCGGCCTGGCGCTCTGGCCCCGCGCGGCCCCGGTCGCCGAGGTCCACGCGCACGCGGCCGCCCCGTTCAGCCGGCTGGGCGACGCCGATGACGACATCGTGCGGCTCGTCGAGGGCGTCGTGACCGTCGAGGTGCGCCCGCGGGCGCCTGGCCAGCGCTTCCGCGTGGTCACGGGCGACGCCGAGGTCGAGGTGCGCGGCACCGCGTTTGACGTGGAGGCGCGCGGTGACCGGCTCGTCGGCGTGCGCGTGCTGCACGGGCGCGTCGCCGTCCGGTGCGAGGGCCAGCCCG
>JAGQJJ010001076.1 GCA_020430675.1 Myxococcales bacterium | reverse complement strand
TGATCACCAGCGCCTGATCGAAGGCGCCGGCGAGGCGGTGGAGGACGATCGACGCGCCGAGCTCGATCTCCTCGGGGTCGATGCGGACGCCGAGGCCGACGAGCGCGCGCAGATGGCCGAGGCGATTCGGCGACAGGTGGCGCAGTTCAATGACATGACCCGCGAGGTCATGGCCTACGCGCGCGGCGAGCAGAGCGTGTTTGTGCGCAAGGTCTACCTCGACCGCTTCGTGCGCGCCGTGGCCGAGGTGCTGCGGCCCGAGTTCGCCGACCGCGGCGTCGGCTTCATCGTGCAGAACCGCAGCAAGCAGCCGGCGTGGTTCGACGAGGCCAAGATGATGCGCGTCATCACCAATATCGCCCGCAACGCGCGGCAGGCGCTCGGCGATCACGGCACCTTCACGTGGACGCTGGAGGACGCGGCCGACGGCGGCACGGTGTTCACGCTGGCCGACGATGGGCCGGGCATCCCCGAAGGCATCCGCGCGACGCTGTTCGAGGCGTTCACCACCTCGGGCAAGAAGGGCGGCACCGGCCTGGGGCTGGCCATCGCGCGGCGCATCGTCGAGGACCACGGCGGGCACATCGAGGTGCGCACCGCGACCGGGGCGGGCACCTGCTTCACGATTCACCTGCCGGGGCCCAGCCCGGCAAGCGACAGCGCGCTGGCGGAGGCGGGATGAGCGCGCTGCGCGACGCGGGGTTGTTGCTGGCGCTGGCGGGCGCGTTGTCGGCCTGCCGCGAGCGGCCGCAGCCCGCCGCGCCCTCGCCGACGCCGGTCGCAAAGGCCATGCCATCCGAGAAGCCGGCGCCGGCCGAGGTGAAGCCCGAGGCCGGAGACAGCGCCGGACTGCCCGAGGCGACCGATGCCCAGCGCGAGGCGTTTGCCGACGCCGAAGCCGCGTTGGCCCGCGGCGACGAGCACGCGGCGCTCGCCGCCTGGCTGCGCGCCAGCGAGGGCCCGGCGAGCGGGCTGGCCATCTCGGCGCAGCTCGCCGCGGCCGCACGGCTGGAGAGCGAGAACCGGCCGGCCGAAGCGCGGGCGCTGTATGACAAGCTGCTCGAAGGCCCGGGCGCGCAGATGGCCGAGGTGCAGTTCACCGCCGCGCGCGCTTTTGCGGCCGGCGGCGACTCGGCGCGCGCCATCGAGGGCTTTCGCGCCGCGCTGAAGCTGGAGGCCGACTTCCTGCCCGCGTACCCGCTGCTCGGCGCGCTGCTGGTGCAGGCGGGCAAGACCGAGCTGGCCGCGCCGCTGATGTTTGAGTACGAGAAGCGCATCGACGCGCTGCGCAAGCGGCTGGCCGATCCCACGGCGCAACTCGGCGACCGGCTGGCGGTCATCGATGTCTTTGCGCTCATCGAAGACGAGCGGGCGACGGCGGCGCTGATCGAAGCGCTCAAGAGCGACGAGCCGCATCTGCGCCTGTCCGCGGGCGACGCGCTGGCCAACGACGCCGCGCCCGAGGCGCTCAAGGCGCTGGCCGAAGCCACCATGGCCGAGGCCGATCCCATCAACAAACGCGCCCTCGCCGCCTCGCTGCATCGAGCGAAGGCGCGCGTCGAAGCCACGCTGCGCACGCCCCTGCCCGCGCTGCCGAAACCGCAGCCGGCAGCCCCCGCGCAACAGTGAACGCCACGCGTCGCGCCTCTCTGCGCGACATCACCCCAAGCTTGTGCAGGCGGCCCGCAGCCGGTCGGGTTGGCCCGCTCGGGGCCCGGATCTATACTCCAGAAGATCATGGTTCGGGAGACCGCTGCCGATGCTTGCACCGCCGGCAACTCCG
>JAGQJJ010001075.1 GCA_020430675.1 Myxococcales bacterium | reverse complement strand
GTTCGGTGCCGTGGTTCGCTACGGGCTTCCATCCCACACCTCCTCGCGGATTCGTCGACCGCGCCGGCTACCCGGCTCGGCTTCCTGGTGCAGCTGCCTTTCACGTCCGATTCCCTCCAGTAGGGCTCGTGGGGGACTTCCACCCCCAGTCCTGCGCCCATGCCGGGCGCACCTCCGGTCGCGCCGCGCCGTGCTGCCAAGGCAGCACGCCTACGCTGCGGGCGGCGTTGGCTCGCCCTTTGGGCTCGCGTGTCCTTGAGGGCGCCGCGGTGAAAAAGGGGCCGGCGGCGCTGTTGAGCGGCGGGTGGTCGGCTGGCACGGCGGTGCTGTTGGGCGCGGCGTGGTCGGCTGCCACGGCGACTCGATGGAAAGCCTGCGATGGCAGCACACTGGGTCACAGTGTGAGCTGGGCCGTCCTCTGGGCTCGCGTGGCCTTGAGGGCGTCGCGGTGATGAAGGGGCCGGCGGCGCTGTTGAGCGGCGGGTGGTCGGCTGGTGCGGCGGTGCTGTTGGGCGCGGCGTGGTCGGCTGGCGCGGTGACGTTGTCGGGCTCGGGCGGCGCGGGGCTCGCGTGGCCTTGAGGACGTTGAGGTGCTGAAGGGAATGGGGCGCGGTTGAGCCCGGGGGGCCGCGGGTTACTCGTCGCGGTACAGCACGCCATAGGCCATCGCGCTGAGCGGCGGGCCGTCATCATCTTCGGCAGTGGGTTGCCAAGCCAGGCCGTCGACCGAGACGTGACGGCGGTTGCGCCAGGAGAAGGCGACGAAATGACCGTCGCCCCAGGCGAAGTCGCGCGGGCCGAAGCCGGGGGTGCGCGTCCAGTCTTCGCCGTCGGGGGACGCGAAGAAGGCGACGCCGCTGCTGGCGAAGAAGCGGGCGCCGTCCCAGATGACGTCGCCGAAGAACTGCTCGGGGTCGCCGCTGACGTCGATGCGCCAGCGGCGGCCGTCTTCGGAGCGCGTGCGGCGCTCGCCGCCGCCGACGGCGACGAAGTGGCCGTCGCCGAAGGTGACGCCGGTGAGGCTCTCGCCGCCGATCGCGGCGTCGTCCCATTCGATGCCATCGGCGCTGGTCACGCGGCGGCCGTTGTCGCCCACTGCGACAAAACGGCCGCCGCCGAACGCAATGGCGCGAAGCTGGCCGTCGCCGGGCAGGTCGGCGACTTGCTGCCAGTCTTCACCGTCCACCGAGGCCCAGGCGGCCTGGCCGCTGATGGCCATGAACTGGCCGTCGCCAAAGGTCACCGCGTTGAAGGCCGGCGTGCGCGGGGGCAGTGACTCCTGCCATTCGAGGCCGTCTTCGGTGCGCAGCACGCGGGCGCGTGAGGCGCCGCCGACGGCGACAAAACGGCCCTCGGCGCCGGCGACGCCGCGCAGCATGAACTCGGTGTGCGCGTCGCCGGCCACCTCCCAGACGTCGCCCTGCCAGGTCTGGCCGCCGTCGAGGCTGAGCATGCGCCGGCCGCCGTAACCGACGGCAACAAACGCGGGCACCACGCGCAGGGCGCGGCCGTGCACGGTGAAGGCAAACGGGCTCGGTTCGCCGCCGCCGTCGTGCGAGAGCACGCAGCGCACCTGCCGGGCGCCTGGGGTGTGCGGAGCGAACCGCACGGTCAACACGGTGCGCTCGCCGGGCGCGAGGCGGCCGGCCGGCTGTTCGATCAACGCAAAGTCGGCGGCGTCGGGGCCGACGAGGGCCACCGGTGGATCGCCGCGCAGCGCGAGCGGGGCGTCACCGATGTTGTACAGGTCGAGCTGCACGTCGATCGGCTCGCCGTCGATCAGCGCGTCGCCGACGTCGATCTGCGCCCCATCGGCCACGCCCACCCGCCCGCGGCCGACGCGCAGCACGCCGCGCG
>JAGQJJ010000106.1 GCA_020430675.1 Myxococcales bacterium | reverse complement strand
TGGCCACATAGCCTTCGACCGCCTCGACGTCGCGGATGTCGAGCGGCGCGGTGAAGACCTCGGCGCCGGTCGCGCGCAGCGCGTCGGCGGTGGCTTCCAGTCGCTCGATCTTGCGCGCGCCGATGGCGATGCGGGCGCCGAGCGCGGCGAACTCGAAGGCGATGGCCCGGCCGATGCCGGAGCCGCCGCCGGTGATGAGGACCACCTGGTCCTTGAGCAGATCGGGCCGGAAGACTTCGCTCGCGCGCATCGTGCACCTCGCCGCTTGAACATCGCGCCCCGTGTACTGTCCTGCACGCCGAGCGTCAAGCGCGGTTGCCCCGCCGGGGCGTCGCGTGCCAAATTGCCATCGTTGAAGGAGGCGGGCAGTGCGCGGTTTTTTGCTGTGCTGTGTAATGCTGATCGCGTCGGTTGGCCAGGCGGCACCGCCGATGTGGGATTACACGGTCAAAAACGTGCTCTCGCCTGGCCAGCCCGCCGAGCTGACCCTGACCCCCAAGATGGACGTCGTGCGCGCCGCGCTGACCCTGCGCACCGAGGGCGGCGAGTCGAAGACCTTTCACTTCAAGAAGCTGCGCGCCAACAAGCCGACCACGGTCAAGTGGCCGGTGCCCGCCGGCGCGACGAACTGGACCGGCGATCTGATCGGCACCGCGGGCGGGTCGACGGTCAATATGTCGGTCACCCTCAAGATCATCAGCGCGCCCAAGCTGGATGTGCGGGTCCACAAGTCGGAGATCGACGTGGACGCCGGCAAGCTGTCGCTGACCAGCAATGTGCCGCTCGATCGCGTCGAGGTGCAGGGCTTCGACGAGAAGGGCGCGCAGGTGGTCGATACGTCGGTGCCGATGCCCGATCAGGCCGGCAAGCAGGCGGTGCAGTTTGAGGTGCCGCCCGAGACCAATCTGCGGCGGCTGGAGCTGAAGGTCTACGATCGCGTGGGTTACTGGATGGCCGTGCGGCTGGTCGATTGGTACACCGAGGTGCCGCACGAGGACGTCGAGTTTGCCACCGCGAGCGCCGAGATCCCGCTGGAGCAGGCGGCGAAGCTCGATCAGGTGGTGCTGCTGATTCAGGACGAGGTCAATCGCTTCCGCGCCGAGCTGGGCGATCCTTCGGCGCGGGTCGACGTGAAGCTGTACGTGGCCGGCTTCACCGATACCGTGGGCACGCCGGCCGACAATCTGGTGCTCAGCCGGTCGCGGGCGCACGCGATCGCGAAGTACTTCTGGACCAATGGCCTCGGCATTCCGATCTACTTCGAGGGCTTCGGTGAGAGCGGGCTGGCGGTGCCCACGGCCGATGAGGTCGATGAGCAGAAGAACCGCCGGGCGATGTACATTCTGACCAACAACGAGCCGCGGGGCCTGCCCAACGCGCACTGGCGGCCCCTCGGGAAGTGACGCTTGGCCCGTTCGGCCGGCCTGCCTACACTGCACGAGGACGCGCGCATTCGGAGGATGAGATGAAGGCAGATGCCCAGGAGGCCGCAGCGGCCCTCGGGGAGCTGATTCGCGGCCGCCTCGACGGGCCGGCCAATGACTGGCTCGCGGGGTTGGCCAAGGACGCGACGGTCGAGTCGGTGCGCCTGGCGATGCCCGATGTCGCCCGCGCGGTGGGGCAACGGCCACTGGTGGCGTCGTTTGCCGAGCGGGCGACGGCAAAGCTGGTCGGCACGTGCGGGCCGATGCAGATCGGGCATTGGAAGACCGATGAAGCGGTGCGCACCTGGCTCGTGGCGCGCGTCGCCGCCGCGACGCCGACGCCGTTTCGCACGCTGTTTTCGCTGTACGACCTGGGCGATACCGAGACCCGCGTGGCGACGTTGCGCGCGGTGAACTTCGTCGAAGACGCCGATACCGCGAGCGGCATCGAGTTGATCCTGGACGCCGGGCGGACCTATCTCGACCCGCTGCTCGAGGCGGCGTGGTGCCATAACCCCTTCAGCGCGAAGCATCTGAGCGATGAGGAGTACCGCAAGGCGGTGCTCAAGGCGTTGTTCTGCAACGTGCCCGTGGATGGCTTCCTCGACCTGGACGCGCGGGCCGATGAGACGCTCGCGCGCAGCCTGCACGATTATGCGGATGAGCGCGAAGCGGCCGGGCGGGCGGTGCCGGCGGCGGTGTGGACGGTGGCGGCGCTGTATCCGGGGCCGGGGCTGGTGGCGCGCTTGATCGGGCGGCTGGAGCATCCGCTGCCCGCCGAGCGGCTGACGGCGGCGCGGGCGCTGGCCAACGCGCGCGATCCACGGTCGCTGTCGTTCATCGACGAGCGGGCCGAGCGCGAGTCCGATGAGACGGTGCGCGCTGCGCTGCAAGCGGCCCGGGCGCGCGTCGTCGCGGGGCGCGGCTGATGCGCCGGCTCATCTTGCTGCTCACGCTCTTCTTCGCGGCGCCGGTGGGGGCGCAGATGAATGATGAGGGGGCCGAGATCGCGCGCGCCATCAAAGAGGCCGAGCGCGAGGGCTACGAGCATCACGAGCTGGCGCGGCATCTGGCGGTCTATGCCGATGACGCGGTCTTTGTGAAGGGGCGGCGCGAGGCGCCGGATGCTTACGATCTGCGCTTCGATCACGAGACGATGGCCAACCGGCTCGCCCGTCAGTATCGCGAGCCGCTCAGCGGCGAGGAGCGCATCTATTTTCGCAACGTGAAGGTCGAGGTGACGGGCGATCAAGCGACGATGACCGCCGAGGTCGCCCAGCACTTCTTCGGCGGTCGCGATGAGCTGCTGGCACGGTTTGAAGTGGCGCGCACCGACGCGGGCTGGCGGGTCAAGGCGGTGCGCACATGGCCGACCGCGCAGCAGATCGGGCCTGATATCAAGCGCTTCAGCGATACGTTCTGGCTGGAGGCGGACAAGCGGGCTGAGACGAACCTCACCGACGAGACCAGCTCGCTCTATACCCGCCTGGCGACGTTGCTGGAGGCCCGCTGGACCATGCGCGCCTATCAGGAAGCCTGCGCGGCCACCGAGCGCCGGCCCACGGACACCGAAGCCTGGCTGGCGCGTGCGCGGCTGGCGCTGGAGGTGGGCGCTTTGGCCGACGTGGACAAGGCGGCGGCCCGGCTGATGAAGCTCGCCCCGCGCCAGGATCTGCCGCGCGCGCTGCGACCGTTGGCCGACAAGGGCGCGTCGAAGCCCTGAGCGGTCAAGCGCGGCTGCCGGCGGCGTCAGGGTAGGCCGGGTCGCCCGCTCGTACACGCGACCGCTGGCCCAGCAGCAGCCAGGCCGCAAAACCCAGGCTCAAACCGAGGAGGGCGCCCGCGTGCACCGAGCCCAGGTGTTCGCTGAGGGCGCCGCCGATCAGGCAGGTCAGCGTGGCGCCGAGGCCGACGACCAGGGTGTCGATGGCGCTGAGCCGGCCGAGGCGCGCGTCGGGCGCGAGGCGTTGCAGGCCGGTGGTGGTCCAGACCCAGTTATGGCCGGCGCCCATGCCCCAGAAGAAGGTGGCGATCGCAAGACCGACCGGGCTGTTGAAGATGATCAGGGCGGCGACGGCGACAAAGGCGATGAGGTCGCCGCTGCGCTCGATCGGGTGGCCGAGGCGCTGGCCAAGGCGGGCGGCGAGCACGGGGCCGACGCCGGTGCCGATGCCGCGGATGGCCTGCAGCACGCCGAGCAACGCTGCGCCGGCCACCGCGCCGCCCAGGTCGAACGCGGCGAGGTTGAGGGTGATCCAACTGCCGCCGAGCAGAAGGGCGAAGGGCAGCTTCGAGACGGCGACGCGGCGCAGCTCGGGGTCGGGGCGGGTCGCGCGCCAGGCGGACCACAGCTCGCCGAACAGGCGGCGCACGCGCAGCGGCCCGAGGTCGTCGGCGTCGGCGCGCAGGGGCGGCAGGCCGCGCAGGATGAGCGCGGCGGCGGCGAAGGTGCCGGCGTCGATGAACAGGGCGATGACCGGGCCGAAGAGGGCGGAGAGCACGCCGCCGAGGGCGACGCCGATGGTGAAGAGCACGCTCCAGGTCAGCGCGCTCAGCCGGTTGGCGAGGTCGAGCTCGTCGTCTTCGACCAGGCTGGGCAGCGCGGCGCGCTCAGCGGGTGGCAGGAAGGCGCCGACGATCATGCGGGCGGCGAGCAGGACTTGCAGCAGGCCGAAGGCGCCCGCGATGGCGGTCAGGCCCATGGCGAGCGTCAGCCCGCCGCGGATGATGTGCGACCAGCGCATCAACGCGCCGCGATCGAGGCGATCGGCGAGCGGGCCGGTGATCGGCGCGAGCACGGCGTCGGGCAGAAGATGGGCGGCGAAGATGAGCGCAAGCTGCCAGGCGCCGCCGTCACGGGCCAGGACCAGGGCGCTGAGCGCGATATAGCTCAGCCAGTTGCCCAGCTCGGCGATGACGGTCGACCACCACAGGCGGCGAAAATGGGGGCGGCGCTGCATCAGAGACCAGACGTCGCGCATGGGCGGCTCCTTGCTTGAGACGTGGTCATCCTAGCTGGCGGGTCGGTTGCCGGCGGCCGGTCGGCCCATCGTTGAGCCGTTGGCCGATGTGTTGGCCGATCAGGCGGTCAGGGCAGGAACCACTCGCGCAGGATGTGCACCATGCGCCGGAACGAGGTCGCCTGGCACCGATCGAGGCGGATGGGGGCTTCGTCGGCGATGAGGCGGTAATTGGCCGCCGAGGGGCGGGCGCCATGGGCGAGGAAGAGCGCCTCGACGACAGCGCGCGGGTCGTCGGGCAGGTCGGCCTTGAGCGCCCACAGGTCGCGCTCGGCGAGCCATTGCCGCACGTCGACGCCGCGCAGGCCGCGCACGCGGCTGAACACCCGGTGGCCTTCGAGCAGCCAGCCTTCGACCGAGGGTTCGGCGACCAGCGCGCGGGCGCCGCTGTCGCTCCACACCTCGGCGAGCCGGCGGTTGAGCGACTCTTCGATGGCCGCGGCGTCCGCGTCTTCACCGCTGCGGTCGGCGTCGAGCACGATCAGGCAGTGGTGGAAACGGTCGCGCTGCAACCGCGCCAGGTCGGGCCCGCGGGCGCGCAGCAGGCGGTCGCGGCCCAGCGGGAACGCGATCACCTCGGAGGTGATCTCGCGAATGCCGAGGTGCAGGTGCCGTTCGAGCAGGGCCTCCATGACGGCCTTCCAATGGCCGCCGGGGCAGATCACGCAGAGATCGTCCATGAAATCAGCCCAACAGGCCGGCCGCGAACAAGGTGGGCAGGTCCACCTCGCGGTCCCAGTCTTCGAGACATTCGAGCGCCGCGGCGGGCATCACCCGCGCCGCGCCGGCCTCGCGCACGACGCAGAAGAGGCGGTCGAAAGGGGCCACCGCGAGCCAGACCGGCGAGTGCGTCGCCACCAGGATCTGGTTCTCGGGGCTCCAGGCGAGCGCCTGGCAGACGGCCTCGATGGCGCGCGGGTGCACGCCGTTTTCGGGCTCTTCGACGAGATACATGGCGTCGGGCTCGGCGACAAATGGCACCAGCGTCACGCCGAGCACGCGCAGCATGCCGTGCGAGAGGCGGCGGGCGGGCACCTCGTGGCCGCCGCGAAAGCCGACGAGCAGCTCGAGGCGGCCGTCGACCGACTCGACGCGGGCCTCTTCGACGCCGGGCAGGGCCTCGCGCACATGGGCCATCCACTCCGAGGCGCGGCCGACGTCGGCGCTGACCAGGGCGTGCACCACCGCGGCGAGGTTGGCGCCGTCAGACGCGAGCCGGCTGGGCGCGTCGAAGGCGCAGGGGCGGGCCATGGCCTTGGGGTCGAGCGCGATGCGGCGCACGCCGTGGGCGAGGAAGCCGAGCACGCGCTGGCCGACCGGGAAGCGATCGGGCTCGTCGGGCAGGCGGCCGAGCGCGAGCTGCTCGACGCCGATCTGCGCGGTCGATTTGCGGGTGCCGTCTTCGCTGCCATAGCGCGCCTGGCCATTGCCCGCGACGCCGAGAAGCTTGCGCCATTTGCGCGGGGCGGCCTGCTGCACGATCTCTTCCGCCTCTTCGCCGGGCGGGCACAGGTAGAGCGACTCGCGCCGCACACCCACGCCCGGGGCGTCTTCGAGGTGGCCGACCTCAAGCTCGTAGCGGGCGCGGTCGAACTCGCCGCGCAGGCTGGCGGGCAGCAGGAACTCGATGGCAAACGCAAACGCTTCGCCCTCGCCGAACCACAGCAGCTCTTCAAACCGACGGGCGCGGGCCTGGATCGCGCTGCGCACGTCGCCGGCGAGGGCGTCGGTGAGGAAGCCGAAGATGTCGAGGAACGTGCTCTTGCCGCTGGCGTTGCCGCCGACAAAAACCGCGCTCTCGTCGAGGTCGACCTTGACCGCGCGCAGCAGGCCGTAGCGCTCGACCTCGACCCGGCCGATGCGCAGGGTGTCGGTCACGATGGAGCGCAGCGTGGCTGCGATCGGCCGCGGCACGGGGCGCGGGCGCGCCGGCGGCAGGGCCTGGGCCCGCCACCGCAGCAGGGTGCTGGCCCGGCGGCGCGCGGTGGCCGGGGCGATGCCGGCGGCGTCCTGAATGCGCTGGCAGAGCACGTCGGCGTCGGGTTCGGTCTCGTCGAGAAGCTCGGGCGCGATGGCGGCGATGGCCTCGCTGCGGGCGATGCCCGCGCGGAAGAGCTCGCGCTCGGCGTCGGAGCCGGCGGCGGTGGCCAGCAAGGTGGCGCCCTCGGCCGAGACCTGGATCGCGTCGTCCTGCCGATCGAGCCAGCCGAGGATGCGGGCGGCGTGCAGGTGATAGCCGACGTGGCGCGGATGCAGCGTGGTCACGCGCTGCAGGCGCTGGGGGTCGCTCGCGCCGAACTGGGCGGCCTGCACCAGCTCGCGTACACGGCTCAAGCTGTCTGCCTGGGGGATGTCGACGGCCTTCATCGCGCTCCGATGTCGGGAGAGTGCGCCGCGGGCGGCGAAACCGGGGGCAGCATACGCCGGCCGCGCCCGCGTGTCGACCCCCCCGGCGGGGCTTCAGCGCCGGTCCTTCGGGCCGGGCAGGTGGCCGCCGTCGAGGGCCGGCTGGCGGAAGATCACCCCGTCATCGACCCGCCACGCGACGAGGTTGTTGCCCCAGACGCAGCCATCGTCGAGCGCCACCAGGCCGGGCATGCGCGCGAAGCCGTGGGCCGCCCAGTGGGCGAAGAGCAGCGTGGGGCTGTTCGGCCCGCGGCGGCGTGAGGCGTACCAGGGGCGCAGGTCGCCGGGCGCGCCTTCGGGTGGCCCCTTGTAGCCAAAATGCGGGTGGCCCTGGCCGTCGACCATGCGCAGGCGGGTGAAGGCGGCGAGCGCCATGCGCAGCCGGCCGACCGGGCCGCATTTTGCCCAGTCGACCGGGGTCTTCGAGAGGATCTGATCGAGCACGAAGCCGCGCCACTCGGGGCCGCGAAGCTGGCCTTCGACCTGGCTGGCCCAGAAAGCCGCTTCGGTCAGCCGCCATTGGGGCAGAAGGCCGGCGTGCACCAGCACATGGTTGCGCGCGACGAGCATGACCGGCTGGCGGCGCAGCCAGTCGAGCAGATCGTCGGCGTCGGGCGCGGCGAGCACCGGGTCGAGGGTGTCGCGCTTGCGCGGCGGCAGGCCGCTGGCGCGGGCGAGCAGGTAGAGGTCGTGATTGCCGAGCACGGTGGTCGCTGCGGGGCCGAGCGTCTTGAGGCGGCGCAGCACGCCGAGCGAGTCGGGGCCGCCATTGACCAGATCGCCGCCGAACCACAGGCGGTCGACCGTGGGGTTGAACTCGATGCGGGTCAGCAGCGCGTCGAGCGTTCGGGCGCAGCCCTGCACATCGCCGATGGCGTAGATGGACAGCGTCAGGGCTCCTCGATCTGGGGCGCGGGCTCATGCGTTTCGGGGCGCCGCAAAGGGCGCGCGGCGTCGGAATCGAAGGTCTGCACGCGCTCTCTCGCTCCATCGCCGCGGCGGCGCTCGATCCGCCTCAGATGGCCCGCGGCATCATATTCGGACCGTTCGCGCCCGTCGACGACGCCGTCGGCGTTTGCGTCCCCGTCTGCTCCAACGGGGCGCCGCGGTCATCGGTCACGGTTTGGATGCGGGCATCGGCCTCGCCGTCGCTGTCGTCGTCGCGGGTGCCTGTCGATTCTTGCCCGGGTTCTGCGAGCGGGTTGACGTCTGCCACCGACGCGCTGATCCTCAGCCTGCCAAAGCCGGAGAGACTTGATGCAGATCCTGCCGATGGACGCCTATCGGGAGCAGGTCGTGGCCGTGCTCGACCGCTCGCCGCTCTTTCACGGCCTGCAGCCCGAGCATCTCGAAGAGGCGGCCGATCACGCCGAGCTCTTGCGCTTTGAGGACGGCGAGGCGCTGGCGTTGCAAGGCGAGCCCTCCGACAGCTTCCTGTTGCTCATCGAAGGCGGCGCGCTGGTGTTGCTCGAGGCGGACGATGATGCGCCGCCGCTGACGCTGGCCCACATCTCGCCGCCCGATTCGATCGGCGAGATGGGCGTGCTGCTCGAAGCGCCGCGCTCGGCCAGCGTTTTTGCCGAGGGCGGCGCGATCGTGCTGCGCTTCGAGACGCAGCAGTTCCACTCGATGCTGCTGCGCCTGCCTTATTTCGGGCTGGTGCTGTGCCGCACGCTGGCGACGCGGCTGCATCAGGCCAACCGGCGCATCCCGCTGCCCGAGATGGGCGAGCCGGTCGATCACCCCGACGACGAGGCGCTCTCGCTGCTGCCGGCGGCGTTCCAGATTCGCTATCGGGTGCTGCCGCTCGAGCTGCACGGCAACGCGCTGCGCCTGGGCACGGTCGATGAGCTGGACGAGGCGGTGATCAACCTGATCCGCCAGCAGCTGCCCGGCATGCAGGTGCGCGTCGTGCGGGTCACGCTCGACTTCTTCGAGGCGATCATGCGCTCGCAGAGCGGGGTGACCGGGTTTCCGGCGCCCGCGCAGTATGCGCCGGGACTCGCCGGGGCGGTGGTCGACGCGCCGCGGCTCGATCCGCTGGTGCGGCGCATGGTGGGCGAGGGCGCGTCCGACCTGCACCTGTCGGCGCGGCAGGTGCCCCGCTGGCGGGTGGATGGCGAGCTGCAGCCGCTGGCCGACCTGGGCGCGCTGGGGCCGGCCGAGGTGCTGGAGCTGCTCGACCCGGTGATGACCCCGCGGGCGCGGCTCGACTTCGAGACCGAGCATGACGCCGAGTTCGCCTACGAGGTGCCCGAGGTCGCGCGCTTCCGGGTCAAGATGTTCCGCGACGTGCACGGCGTCTGCGCGGTGCTGCGGCGCATCCCGTTCCGCATTCCCA
>JAGQJJ010001074.1 GCA_020430675.1 Myxococcales bacterium | reverse complement strand
GGACCTGGGCTTCGTGGACGCGAGGCGCTGGGCCGAGGTCTGCCAGGTGGCGCTGGCGCTCTTCGCCCGCGGCACCGCCCTCGCCGCCCGCGGCGGCCTCATCCTCGTCGACACCAAGTACGAGTTCGGCCTGATCGACGGCCAGCTCGTGCTCATCGACGAGGTGCACACCCCCGACTCCAGCCGCTATTGGATCAAGGACACCTACGCCGCCCGCCGCGCCGCCGGGCGCGATCCCGAGCAGTTCGACAAAGAGCATCTTCGCCTCTGGCTGCACGCGCAGGGCTATCACGGCGAGGGGCCCGCGCCGCGGCTGGCCGATGACATCGTCACCGAGGTCGCCGCACGGTACCTCGACGCTTTCGAGCGCTTGACCGGCAAACCTTTGACGCCCGGCGCGCAACCCGCGAGCGCGCGCATCATCAACGCGCTCGCCGGCCTCACCGCGAAGGGAGCCTGAGATGCCGACCCCCCTGGTGCCCATCTTGATGGGGTCCAAGAGCGACCTGCCGCACGGCCAGGCCATCGCGCACGCCCTCGAAACGCTCGGCGTGGCGAGCGAGATCCGCGTCTGCTCGGCGCATAAGGTCGCCGCCTACGCCCTGGAATTGCTCGCCGCCTACGAGGCCGACCCCCGGCCCAAGGTCTACATCACCATCGCCGGTCGCTCGAACGCGCTCAGCGGGTTGGTCGACGGCCACGTCGCCGCGCCGGTCATCGCGTGCCCGCCGGCCTCAGAGACCTTCGGCGGCGCTGACGTCTTCTCGTCGCTTCGAATGCCCTCGGGCGTGGCCCCCGCGGTTGTGCTCGACGCGGGCAACGCCGCGCTGCTCGCCGTCAAAATATTGGCAGTTCGCGATCCCGATCTGACCGCCGTGGTGCGCGCCGCACAGGCGAACAACCGCGAAGCCCTGTACGCCGCCGATCGCGCGGTGCGGGGGTGAGCGGCCCCAAAGATTAGTGCGGCGTCTGCGGGCTCTACGCGCCCGGCGCCGACGTCGCGCGCCTCACCTTCTTTGCGCTGTATGCCTTGCAGCACCGCGGGCAGGAGAGCGCCGGCATCGCCACCACCGACGGCGGCCGCGTCTTTGTGCACCGCGGCATGGGGCTGGTCACCCAGGCTTTTACCGAAGAGGCGATGCGCCCGCTGGTCGGCGGCCTGGCCATCGGCCATACGCGCTACTCGACGACCGGCGGCAATACGCTGCGCAACGCCCAGCCCTTTGTCTTGCAGACGCTGCACGGCCCGCTCGGCGTGGCCCATAACGGCAACGTCACCAACGCGCCCGCGCTGCGGCAGCATGTTCTGGAGCGCGGCGTCGGCCTGAGCACCGCCAGCGACAGCGAGCTCATCCTGCAATTGCTGGCCGCCATGCCCGCCGACCTGCCGCGCGGCGAGGCGGGTTGGGCGCAGCGCATCGCGCACCTCATGACCATCGCCGAGGGCGCCTACGCACTCGCCATCTTGACCCGCGAGGGCATCTACGCCGCCCGCGACCCGTGGGGTTTTCGCCCGCTCTGCGTCGGCGAGCTGCCGCTCGACGATGGCACCAAGGGCTATGTCGTCGCCTCGGAGTCCTGCGCGCTGGCCCCCATCGGTGCGCGGCTGGTTCGCGAGGTCGAGCCGGGAGAGATCGTGCGCGTCGGCGCTGACGGCATCCGTTGCTGGCCGGGCGTCGCGCGGCGCCCCGACCCGGCGCTCTGCGTCTTTGAGTACGTCTACTTCGCGCGCCCCGACTCGGTGATCGACACGCAGAGCGTGCACGTCGTGCGCCAGCGGCTCGGGCGCCAGCTCGCCCGTGAGGCCGCGGTGCCCGACGCCGACGTGGTGATCGGCGTCCCCGACAGCAGCCTCGTGTC
>JAGQJJ010001073.1 GCA_020430675.1 Myxococcales bacterium | reverse complement strand
CCCGCCGCGGGTTGCCGGCGAAGCGCCGTGCGCCGTGCCGCGACCGGCGCGGTTTGCCGGCAAAGCGCCAGGCGCCGTGTCGTGCCCGAGGCGGTTGCGTGAGCGGCCGGTGCGCTTCATTCCGGGCCCGCCGCGGGTTGACGGCGAAGCGGTGCGCGCCGTACTACCTCCACCGCGTCCGCGTGGCCGAGCGACACGCCCGTGCCGCGGCACGCACCGAGGGACCCGCCGCAGCGATCGGGACGGGCCCAACCACCGTCGTGCTGGCACGCCGTCCGCGCTTCAAACATGCCATGCGCGCTGGGCCAGCCCTCGACTACTGAATGCGGAGCTGCTCGAAGTCTTCCATGGCCCGACGGATGAGCTTCAGCAGCGCGCGGCCCCTGGCGGCAGTCAGCAATGACAGGTTCGGGAAGTCATAGTCGCAGGGAACGATCACATCGTCGCCCGCCGGCCATGGGTACTCCGCGTTGTCCAGGCGGCCTTCGCGGTCGACGGCCGGGGCGAGGCGCTCGATCTCGCGAGCGAGCTTCGACGCATCCGCCACGATCGCCTGAAGCCGAGCCGCCTGGCCCTGGAAGTCTTGCCGCAGCGCGGGCGAGAGGAGGAACGCGCGAACGAATCGCGCGAAGCCGACATGGTGCCGCATCAACTCGTCGATGTCGGCGTCGAGATCACGGATGCGGTACGCCTTGGCGATCTTCTCGCAGGCCATCTGCAAATAGTGCAGCGAATGGCAATCCGCTTCGCCCGCGGCGGTGAGCCTCTGGTAGACGGCCCAGTCAGAGCGCGCCTGTTTTGCAAAAGCCGCCGCCCAGACCTCATGGCTCGGCATCACGCGGCCTGGGGGCGCTTGATGACTTCAGCACGCTCCAGATCCCAATTGGATGGCAGGGCGCCGGGTGTTCGCCGGAGGTGAGCCAATTCGTCGGGCGTGACCTCGGCGATCGCGGTGTGGAAGGGCACGTCCTTGGTCGGCGCGAACACGTAGGCCTCGAAGCGGTCGCTGGGCACGGTCGCTTCGTTGACCTCAAGCAGTCGAATCGGCTCCCCATCAGCGCCCACCAACAGGTAGACCTCCCGAAGCCCGGGCTCGACCTCGAAGTGCCACGCCACCAACTTGCGAGCGGCCTGATCGCGCCGACTGTCCATGCGCACCTCCTCGACGCAGCGTACATCACCTCGGGTTGTTGTGGGCAGCGTCTTGTAGGCATCTGGCAGCGCAGCCCCGGCGTGTAGCCCGCGCCCGCAGCGGCATTGCTTTGACGCTCCACCCGTATTTCGGTACCGCGACGCGATTTCGTCACGCCGGGCCGGTCGCGCGCGGCGCGGGCCGTGGCGGCATGCGGGGTTGCCCTCAATCGGGGCGGTGGCCCGGGCCT
The DNA here is from genome assembly GCA_020430675.1 of Myxococcales bacterium. The sequence continues at coordinate 481 of JAGQJJ010001073.1, read as the reverse complement.
TGCTGTCAGCAGGGGCACCGCGCCGAGGGGGCGCACAGCGAGGGAAGGAGTGACGGCATGCGAGTCCGCGACAAGAGATGGGTGCTGCCCCTGGCGGTGGCGAGCTGCGCGCTGGGGGGCGCGGCGGTGGCGGCGGGGCCCACCGGGCCGCACGGGGCCACCGAGATGAAGGCGCAGCAGGCGCAGCTTGCGAAGTGGGTCGATGCCGCCAAGGCGTTGACGACGCCGACGGGGGTCGACGCGGCGGCGTGGGCGGCTTCGGTGCCCGCTGACAATCCCATGAAGGCCGAGGTGGTGGCCCTGGGCAACGCGCTGTACTTCGAGCCGGCGCTGTCGGCCGACGGCACCGTGGCCTGCGCCACCTGCCACCGGCCCGACGCCGCCTTCGCCGACGGCCGCGCCACGGGCCGGGGCTTGCAAGACCTGACCCGCAATACCCCCAGCCTGGTCAACGCCCGCTGGCAGCGGTGGTACGGCTGGG
>JAGQJJ010001072.1 GCA_020430675.1 Myxococcales bacterium | reverse complement strand
CGCCGGGCCGCGGCGGCGGGCGAGCGCGTGGCCGCCGCGCCGGCAGCGTTCGACGCCAATCTGCTGATCGATGACTCGGACGTTGCTGCTCGCATCCGCAAGGAGGGTTCATGATGCGCCGCGTGATCGCGCTCTGCCTGCTGGTGCCCGGTCTCGCCACCGCCGCGCCCCAGACCGAGTGCCTGGCCGCGGTGGCCCGCGGCGAAGACGTGCCCTGCCAGGTGCTCATCGCCGCGGGCGACCGCGCGCCGTTTGCCGGGGTGCTGTCCAACCCGAGCAAGATGAACCGCATCAAGGCCGATTTGGCGACGCTCGAGACGGCCTATGACGAGCAGAAGGCGCTGACCGAGAAGGCGCGTACCGAGCGCGACACGGCCCGCGCCGAGGGCTTGCAGACGGCAAACACGCTGCTCGACGCGAGCAACCGGCTGGAGAAGGCCAACAACGCGCTGCTCGAAGCGCAATCGGCGCTGGAAGCGAGCAATCGCGACATGGCGGCGGCCATCAAGGCCATGCCGACGTCGACGACGCTCTACATCACCGCGGCGTTGATCGCCGTGGCCGCGTTTGCCGGGGGCTACGGCCTCGCCAACGCGCTGGACTGAGAGGAGGCGCCATGCCTGGCCATGGTCGACGGGTGACGGCAGTCAAAGAAGGCGATCGGGCGACAAGCACCGGCGCACCGAAGGTCGACCGGGCGGGCGAACGCGCTTCGGCCAGCAACCGCGCGATGGGGCGCCTGTTGCGCGTGGGCAGCGAGCACGCCGACGCCGAGCATCTGGCTGAGCGCCTGGCAGGTGCGGCATTTCGCCGCATACGTGATGACACCGCGCCGGCGCCGCAGCTCGGGGTCGGGCCGCGTCCCGAGGGCAAGCGCACCGGGAGTGACGTCTCGCCGGTGGTGGCCGAAGGCATCGGCCGGCTGCGCGGCGGCGGGCAACGCCTCGACGCGGCGGCGCGCGGCCCGTTGGAGCAGGCCTACGGTCGCGGTCTGGGCCATGTGCGCGAGCATCGCGGCCCCAATGTCGATCCCATCGCCGCCGCGCTCGGCGCCCGGGCCTTCACGCTCGGTCACGATGTCTTCGTACGCTCCGACCAGCCGCGCGCCGAGACCGCCGCCGGGCTGAGCCTGTACGCCCACGAGGTGGCCCACACCTTCGAGGGCGCCGGCGACACCATCCGCCGCACCAAGTTCGATTCGACCCTGGCGCGTTATTACAGCAGCACCTTGGAGGGTCAGCGCATCACCGACACCCAGGGCGTGATCACCGCGACCGCCAACGAGGCGATCGGCGGCGGCCATAACACGATGTATCTGGAGTCGCTCAAGGCCGGCACGATCGACGACTGGCGCGTCGACCTGAGGGTCGGCGGCGCTGGCAGCTTCGCCAGCAGCGTCGATCCCAGCGGCAAGGGCTCAAGCGTCGCGAAGAGCACCGGCGAGGGTCTCGGCGGCACCACCGGGAGCGGGGCCCTGTCTTCGGGCAGCCAGGAGAAGATCTCGGGATCGACCGGTTCGGGCTCGGGCATGGTCGGCAAGATGGAGATCCGCATCTTCAAGGCGTCCGCCTCGAACCTGAAGGATCTGAAGGCGGCGACCAAGAAGCGCAGCTTTGTCACGACCCGCACCGGCATCGAAGCCGCGCTGGCCAAGGCCACCGACATCAAGGACCACCTCTCCGACTACGCCTACCGCCTGATGGGCCGCAGCTTCATCGGGCGCAAGAAGTCGCTCAACTGCGCGCGCTTCGGGCAGAAGATGCTCAAGGCCGCAGGCGTGGACGCCGCCGACGCCTCGGCGGGCAGTTGGCTGAAGCTGCCGAGCACGCTGGCCAAGGGCGCCGACGTCGGCCATGTGGTCGACCCGGACTGGGAA
>JAGQJJ010001071.1 GCA_020430675.1 Myxococcales bacterium | reverse complement strand
CAAGGTCACGGGCGCGGTGCCAAAGCCCGGCTCGAGCACGTCAAACGGCGCCACGGTGAAGCCGCCGCCGTCGATGGCCAAGGCGATCTCGAGCGCATCGGCCGCGGTGGCCGTAAAAAACGCCACTGACCAGCGCCCGGCGGCGGCCTGCACCGGCACCATGCCGGCAGGCGGCCAGGTCACGCGCTCGACCGGCGGCGCCTCGCCGCGCCCGAAGACGTGCATGCAACTGAAGCGCTGCTTCAGGCCAAACGCCGTGCGCCGCAGCCGCGGATCGAGCACCCAGCGGCGATGCCCCAGGCTGCCCACGCCGTCATCGCGCACATAGGCGTCGACCGAGCCCGCGAGCCCGCTCCCGCCCGACAGATTGCTCTCGCGCGACCCCTGCGCGCCGGCCTCGCTCCAGCACGGCGCGTCGGGCTGCGGATCGTGCGTCAGCCCGCGCAGCGCGTCCTGCAACACCGCGCAGGCCTGCACCACCGGCAGCGCGCCCTCATCGAGCTGCGCCGGCTCAAGGCCCGCGAGCGCGCGATACAGGTTCAAGCGCCGAAGACCATTGCGCTGCGCCGCTTCGGGCACCAACCCCTCATCGCACGCCTCGCCGCCCGTCGCCTGCCACTCGGGCATGACTTCTACGTGGTCCGCGCGCCAGCGGGCACAGACATCCTCGGCGAGCACGCCCATGTCACCCTCGGGCTCGGGCACGCAATCCAGCCCATCGCGCACCAGCCCGTCATCACACACGCACTCGCCCGCTTCACAATGCGCCTGCGCGCCACAGACCTGCTCGGCGCATGGATCCACCGCCGCGTCATCGGTCGCGCCGCCATCGGACGCATCCCCGCCGCCCCCGCCGCCCAGGCAGGCGGTCAGCGCGCACGCGATCGAGAAGAGAAGGCCAAGCCGCAGCATGGGCGCACGTATACCGCAGCCCCGGGGGCCGAAGCACGCCCTGCCGTTGATCTGGCGTGCGCCCCGAGGCATCGTGCGGCGGTGGTTGGCTGGCGAGGTGAGACGTGAAGCGAACTTTGTGGTCGGTGCCCGGCAACTCGCAGCGCCTCGATGGGGGCGCGATGTTTGGCAATGCGCCGCGGGCGCTGTGGAGCCGCTGGATCAAGCCGGATGCCGAGAACCGGATCCCGCTGGCCTGCCGGGCGCTGCTCGTGCGCGAGGCGGATGGGCGCAATGTGTTGTTCGAGACGGGCATTGGCACGTTTTTTCCGCCCGATCTGCGCGCGCGCTACGGCGTGATGGAGCCGGGGCATGTGCTGCTCGACAACCTGACGGCGATCGGGCTCGCGCCAGCGGAGGTGCACGTCATCGTGCTGTCGCACCTGCACTTCGACCACGCGGGCGGGCTGCTGCTGCCCTATGCCGAGGGGCAGCCGCCGAAGCTGGCCTTCCCCGACGCGCGGTTTGTGGTCGGCGCCACGGCGTTTGCCCGCGCCATGCATCCGCATGCGCGCGATCGCGCTTCGTTCATTCCCGAGCTGCCCATGCTGCTGAAAGCGACCGGGCGGCTGGAGTTGGTCGAAGGCGACCGTTCGAACACGTTGGGGCCCGATTACCGGCTGCACTTCTCCGAGGGGCATACCCCGGGGCTGATGCTGGCCGAGATCCCCGGCGATGACGGGCCGGTGCTGTTCTGCGGCGATCTGATCCCCGGCCGACCCTGGGTGCATCTGCCGATCACGATGGGGTACGACCGCTTCCCCGAGAAGCTCATCGAAGAGAAGGAAGCGCTGCTGGGCGATCTGGTGGGGCGCCACGGGCGCCTGTTTTTCACCCACGACGCCGAGATCGCGCTGGCGCCGGTGGAGCGCGACGCGCGCGGCCGATATCACGCGGGGTCGGGGTTGGCCGAGCTCAAGGGTCT
>JAGQJJ010001070.1 GCA_020430675.1 Myxococcales bacterium | reverse complement strand
TAGTCGGGGAGCAGCTTGCCCAGCGCTGCGGCGGGCAGCGCGTCGAAGTCATCGCGCCAGTTTTCGCTGGAGCCGGCCGAGAAGTAACAGACGACGCGGCGATTTGCGGCGTGGAGGGCGTCGAGCACGGCGTCGGGCGCGTCGATCAGGTCGATGTCATAGACCATCGCGTCGATGCGCGTGTCGATGGTGTCCTTGAGCTGCCATGTCCAGGTGGTGTCGACGCTCGGCGTCCACCACGCGGCGGGTGTACCGCGGTCGACCAGGACGCGAGCGTCTTCAGATGCGGCGTCTGCGGGATCGTCGCCGTCGTCGGCGGTGCAGGCGAGGAGAAAAGCGGGCAGGAGAATGGCAAAGCGCATGGGGTCGCTCCGTTTTCGCCCGAAGCCAACCTTCAGGGCGCAAAGATCGCGTCGATGTGATCGACGGTCACGATGCGCTCGGCCCAGCGTTCGATCTCGGCCAGAGAGCCGCGCTCCACCCGCTCCATGAGGGCCGGGGGCACATCGCGGTACCTGAGCTTGAGCTGCTTGAGCAGCAGGGCGCGCTCCCCTTCCACGCGGCCCTCTTCACGGCCTTCTTCACGGCCTTCTTCACGGCCTTCTTCACGGCCTTCTTCACGGCCTTCTTCGCGAGCGCGCTGCAGAGCGGTCATGAGCAACTCCTTGGTCTCCGAGCCAAGTTCGGGCGCCAGCAGATCGCCCAGCTCGGCGGGCTCGGCCGACTGGTTGACCTCCAGAATGTAGCGCAAGGCGAGGTTCAGCGCATCCCGACCGCCGGGCTGGTCGAGGAGCCGGCGCAGGTGGCCCAGCCAGCGCACCAGATGGGGTTCGATGGGCTGGTCATGGGGCGCGTGTTTGAGCAGGAGCAGCGCGACAGTGGCCAGGGCCGAGGCGGTGGGGGCTTCGAGCCGCGCGTCTTCCGTGACCGCCAAATCATCGATCAGCAAGTGCATTTCGGGCAGGAAGTCGCGCACGGCATCGAGCAGTTCGGGATCGAGCCGGATGAGGTCGCTGAACCGCCGGCGCTTCGTCCAGGCATGGGGGCCGTTGTGCACGACCACTGGCAGTATGGCTGGGAGAAAGCCCGGCGTCTTCTCGTGTTCGTCGACGTGTGCGCTGATCCATCGCTGCCAGATGCGGACCATATAGACCAAGAGCCGCCACGGCATCATCGGGTCGGGGCGGCTCTGATGCTCGAGCAGGAAGAAGATCAGCACCTCGCGGCCCCGCAGCGTGGCGCGGAACAGCAGGTCGGCCTGGTTGCGCCGCAGCTCATCGTCGATCAGCTCGGCGCGGACCGGTTCGAGCTGGTCGAAGTCGATCGCGGCGACCAGCTCGGCGGGCAGCACGCGGCGCAGCAGGTCGGCCGCCAGCGCGGGCCGGCGGAAGACCTCCTTGAAGAACGCGTCGTGGGGTTGGGTTTCGATGCCCATGCTCTGACTAAGGAAGCAAGGCATCGATGTGTCCGACCGCGAGGCCGATTTTGGCCTCCCGTCGCTGGGCGGGCTTACTGAATCGAGCCGCCGACCGGCAGACCCGAGGGCACGTCGACCGGGGCCTCGGTGTCGTAGGTGTCATCTTGCAGCCCGCGCAGGAAGGCGATGATGTCGGCGTCATCCTGCGGCGGCACGCGCACGTTGAGGAAGAGAGGGTCAAGCGGGCCGACGTTGGGCGGCGGGGGCGCGCCGGGAGGCGGGGCGCCGCGGCGGCGGTAGAAGGCCAGCACCTGGGGCAGCGTGTCGAAGACGCCCGCGTGCATGTAGGGCCCGGTCAGGGTGATGTTGCGCAGGCTCTGGGTGCGATAGCGATGGGTGCCATCGCCGTCGTCGGCCACGTTGTCCACGTTGTTCGGCGCGCCGATGCGGTGCAGCCGGTAGTCG
>JAGQJJ010001069.1 GCA_020430675.1 Myxococcales bacterium | reverse complement strand
CCTGCGCGAGATGCTGCCCGACGCGTTTGTCGACGCGCCGCCGCCGCCGCTGCGCGACGAGGGGGACGCCGACGCGGCGCGTGGCTTGGTGGCTCGCTCCGCGCTGCCAGCGGCCGATCGCGCCTGCCTGCTGCGGTGGATCGACCGCTTCCCGGGCCGCCGTTGGTTCCGCTTGACCGAGCTGGCCCTGACCCGCGCCGAGGCCCGGCAAGGCGTCGCGCTGCCCCCGGGCCTGCGCGCCGTGCAGGCGACGCTGGCCGGCGTCGAACCCGACCGCCCGTGGGCGGTGCAGTTTGGGGGCTACTCGCTCGCGCCCACCCCCCCGGGCCTTCCGGGCCACTGGTTTCAGCTTGGCCTGCTCGGCGCACGCGATCCGCAAGGCCGCCGCTTCATCGATCGCGACGGCCTGTTTCCCATCGCCGAGGCATTCGACCCGGGCCGCGTGGTGCTCATGGCATCGCTCCGCGGTGACGCTCGCGTGTTTGCCATCGATCCGTTGGACGCCGCGGCCGGTGCCACGGCGGTCTTCGCCTCGGTGCCGGATCTGATCGATCACATCGTCGCGCTGCGTTTTGGCGCGGGCGAGGTGCAGCGCGCCGGGGAGGGCATCGGAGCATGAGCCGGCGTTCCCTGCACCCATCAGCGCCACCGCGCGCGTCCGTGCCGGCCTCGCTGGAGGTGTGCCTTGGCTGACTTCAATGCCATCGACGCCGTGACCCAGGCCATCGAGCGATACCTCGACGGCGCGTTGCCGACTGCGATCTTTCCCAACGCCAAGATCGCGCGGTACCGCCTGCCGCATGACCCGGACCGAGCCATCGGCGAGGGCTTGTCCCTGCACTTGTATCGCGTGGCCACCGACGACCGGCGCAACCTGCCACCGCGCCGACTGCCCGATGGCTCGACGCGGCGCCCGCCGCTGGCGCTCGACTTGCACTACCTGCTCACAGCGTGGGCCTCGACGCCCGAGGTGCAGCAGCGACTGCTCGGCTGGGCCATGCGCGCGCTCGCCGACCTGGCCGAGCTGCCGGCGACCCTGCTCAATCACGGCGCCGCAGCGCCTTCTTTTGAGCCGGGCGAGACGGTGGAGTGGGTCGCGACCCCGATCACGGTCGAAGAGATGGCCAGCGTCTGGGAGCCTTGCAAGGATCAGACTTCGCTCTCGGCGACCTACCGCGCCCGCATGGTGCTCATCGACTCGACGCAGACGATGGAGACCGCGCCGCGCGTGCAGACCCGCCAGATGTCTGCCGACCCATCGCTGGAGGGCGCATGAGCATCGTCTCGACCGCGCCGCTCGGCATGCGCTTCGCCGATCCCATGACCGGCGCGACGGTCGCGTCCGGCCTGGATGTGGCCGCCCGTGGCCCTGCAAGCGCGCGCTTTGTCAACGCCCGACCGGGCGCCGGCGGCGTCTATGCCTTCCACGGGTTGTCGGGTCTCATCGCGGTCGAGCGCGCCGAGCGCATCCCCGGCGGGTCGACCACGCAGGTCGCCGGCGACGCCAACTGGTGGCAGCACCACCAAGGCAAGGTCGCCTGCGAGGTGCGGGTGCGGGACCCGCAGAAGCGTTTCCAGCCGTTCCGGTTTGTCGCGCCGCTGCCGCATCGCGGGCTTTTTGCGCCCCCTTGCGCGGCGCCGCCCGCTGGCGTCGAGCCCTTCGTGCCTTTGTTCTCGGCGCCGGGTCGACCCGCGCCGGCTGGCATGGCCGTGGTGCGCGCCGAGCTGTGGGATCGCGTCGCCGACCGCGCCGCGGCCTGGGCCCGGCTTGAGGTCTGGCACGGCGCCACCCGCGTCGGCCACGGCTTCGCCGACGCCGAGGGGCGTGCGGCGATCTACTTCCGACCGCCGCCGTTCACCGAGGCACCGCTCGTCGCCGGCCAG
>JAGQJJ010001068.1 GCA_020430675.1 Myxococcales bacterium | reverse complement strand
TCGCAGCGCCCAGGTCGCAAGCGAAGCCTCTGGCGCGATCCACCCGGCATTCGCGCAAGCGGCGACCGACGAAGGACGGTGCGCGCCAGGCGCCGGTGGTGGTCGAGGCGCCACCGCCGGTCGCGCCACCGGTACCCGTCATCGAAGACATCGCGGCCTTCTGATGGCGAGTCGACCGATCCGGTCAACCCGGCCCGCTGATGTCCGGTGCCAGAGAGACGCCGTCCCTGCACAGACGGCAGGCGAACGAGTCGGCGGCGACGCCCGTGCGGTGCGACCGGACGACGAGCGGGCCTGCCATCATGCCTTTGCCGTGCGGACGGCCGACGAGCAAGTCGAAGGCGACGCCATTGCCGTGGATGCGGAGGGCAAGCGAGTCGAAAGCGACGCCCTTCTATGCCATGCGATGCAGATCGGGGTCAGGGCGCGTGGCGCGGTCAACCGGCCGGTTCAGGCCTGGTGCAGGTGGTCTGAGCGGCAACGCTGCGCGCTCGGACCATTGCCTCGTTTTCGCCGGCTGGTCCGGGGTCGGTCAACCCCCAGGTCACCGGGGTCTCCCTGCCATCACAGCCAACGTCGGCCTGCCCACCGAGGAGTGATCATGCGTTGTCGCTTGGTTTCATTCGTCCTTCTCTGCGCCCTGTTCGCGGGCCCGCCCCTGCGCGCCGAAGGGGTGGGCGATGCGGGACAGCAGGCGGTGGCTCGGGGCGAGGCGGCGATCAAGGCCGGTGATTGGCCCGAGGCGCTGCGGGCCTGGACGACAGCGCGTCGCTTCATCGCTGAGGTGCCGGATCGGTCGGGGCTGATCGGCAACATCGGGTTGTGCTTCGCGATGGTGGGCCACCCCGCCGAGGCGCTCGATCACTTCCGCGAGGCGCATCGTCTGGCCACGGTGCTGCCGCCGCCCGACAACACGACCCGCGAGGCGCGGCTGGCGCGCATCGCGCCTTATCTGGCGCAACTCGGCGCGGTGGTGGGGCGGGTCGAAGTGTCGTGCGATGCGCCGCTGGTTGAGCTGGCGATCGGTGATCGGCCGCTCGGGATGTGCACGCGCACGGTCGAGGTGGATCCGGGCGACGGCGTGATCGTGGGCCGCGCGGTGGATGGCACGGCGCGCCGCGCGGCGTTTGCCGTGGTGTCGGGCGGGCAGGCTTCGATCGCGCTGCGGTTCCATGACACCGGCGATCCACCGCCGCCACCGCGCGCGCCGGTGCACGAGTCGCCTTCATGGCTGGTCGCCGGGGGCGTCGCTGCCGGCGCGGCGGTGGTCGCCGGGCTGGTCTATTTTGTCGCGAACGACGCGCCCGACAAGCGCGCCGTCCGGTTGCGGCTCGTGCAATGAGAGGGGGCGCCATGTTGCGGTCCTGGTCGATCGGTCTATGGGTTGCGCTGGCATCGGGCTGCCTGGAGACGCCCGGTCCGGCTGAGCTGCGCCTCGATCTGTCGCGTTGTGTGGGTCTCTCGCCGGGCGGCGAGACTTGCGGCGATGCGCTCGCGGCGCGGGTGGCCGAGGGCGCCAACGCCTGTCTGGTGGTGCAGCGCGCTTCGGGCGCGCGGGCACATGCCCGCTGGCGCTGGCCGGGCGGCGTCGGCGGGCAGCTGCCGGCGTTGGACTTGGATTTGGGGCTCGATGAGCGCCTTTCGATCGCGGTCTTCTTCTTCTCTGCGCCCATTGATCAGGTGACTTGCGAGGCGCTTGGTCCGCAGACCGAGTGCGCGGGCGCTTGCGTCGCGCAGTTGCTCATGACCGAGGTCACGGCGTCGAGCGGGCCCCTCGATTTCACCTTGAAGGGCCGGTGTCGCCTGCGCGGGCCGGTCGCCGCGGCGCCGGCCTGCGCGCCGGGGTTCGATGGCAGCGGTTGAGGCACGGGTGACGCGACGGTGGG
>JAGQJJ010001067.1 GCA_020430675.1 Myxococcales bacterium | reverse complement strand
TGCCCGATCACCGTGCGCGTCGGCGCCACCGAAGCGGCCAGCCAGCGCGTGGCGCCGTACACGGTGACGACCCTGCCGCTCTCGCAGGGCACGGGCACCCAACACTTCGAGGTCGTGCTCGCCGCCGGCACCCCGGCGCTGGCTTCGGTGCGCTTTGTGCTCGACCGCCCGGTGCCCGGCCAGACCATCGCCGCCGCCGACGGCGCCCGCATCATCCCGCCGCTGCGCCACCGCCGCGCCTTCCGCGCCCTGGCCGCGCGCCCGGTCACGCTCGTCGTGCAGGGCCCGACCGCGGTGCGGCTCGAAGCCTGGCGGCCACTCAGCTCGCCCGCTTCGGCCATCGAGGTGCGGGTCACCCCGCCCGTAGGCCCGCCCGAGCAGCACCGCCTGACCCTGGCCACCGCCCGCGAGCGCATCTCTCGCAGCGCCGACAACCGCCCGCTGCGCTTCAGCGAGACGCGCCAGACGCTGCTGCTGTTGCCGGCCGCGGGCGTGCATCGCATCGTGCTGGCCGCCGACCGCGGCGAGGCCTTGCTGCGCGCCTCGGCCCGGGTCGACGCGCCGCCCGCCGAGCTGCCCCGGCGCCGCCCGAGGCCGATCGCGATGGCCGCCTATGCCCCGCTCGACAGCTTCCCGCTGCGGCTGCTGCCGCCCACCGGCGTCGTCGAGCCGGCCCAGGTCTCGCCCTTCGGCACCTTCAGCCTGCGCCTCTCGTTCGCCCGCTCGCTGGCCGACGACGCCGACGAAGAGGTCGACGACGCCGAGTCGCGCCGCCCGCCCAACCTGTGGGAGCTCTCGGCCGCGTGGCGCCGCCACTTGCCCGGCCCGCGCCTGTACCTCAACCTGGGCCCCGCGGTGCGCACCCCGATCGAGCAGGGCCCAGTCATCGGCGGCCGCGCCGCCGCCCGCTTCGAAGACGTGGTCGGCGACCTGGTGCTGAACCTGCGCCTGGGCTTCTTCCTCGGCACCGACGACGAAGGCTTCGCCGCCGATGACACGCCGCCGTGGAGCGCGCTGGGCCGCGTCTCGGCCTATTACCCCCTGCGCCTCTCGCCCGACGTCTCGCTCGTGCCGCTGCTCGGCGCCTTCATCGCCCGCCCCGCCGCCGAACCCGCCGGCGTGCTGGTCGACCCCATCCTCACCACCGCCTACCGCCGCGACCACCCGCGCGGCCTGCGCGGTGGCCTCGGCCTGCGCTGGCAGGCCCTGCGCGAGCATCACCTGACCGCGCGCGCCGACGCCCTCACCAACGCCGACTTCGCCTCGCTCGACCGCCTCGACGGCAGCCTGGGCTGGGACGGCCTCTTCGGCCTCAGCCCCGACGCCACGCTCTCGGGCCGCCTGCGCTACCGCCCGGCCCTGCGCTTCGCCGACGACGACCGCCGCGAGACCGGCCTGACCCACAGCTTCAGCGTTGGCACCGGCGCCTCGTGGTGGCTCGACCCGGGCCTGCGCCTCGTCGCCGGCGCCGAGTTCCGCCCCTTCATCAACCTGGGCGGCACCTTCGAGCCCCGCTTCCTGCTCTCGATCGGCCTCGACTGGACGGGCGGCCGCGGCCTGTTCGACTTCACCCCGATCGAGGTGCCCTACCCGTTGATGGAAGGCCGCCAGTTCTGGGCCTCGCCTCTGGAGGACGCGCCGTGACCGAGTCGCTCCTCACCTATATCGCCGGCCAGCTGCCCCCGCTGCTCGCGCGCCTCGGCCAGCGGCAGATCGCCGCGCTCGCCGAGCAATTGCGCCCCAGCGTGCCGGTGCTGCCCGCAAAACCCGCGCCCGAGCTGGTGCTCGATCTGGTGGGCCACACCCTGCGCGCCATCAGCGCCTGGGAGGACGCCATCACCCGCCAGGAGAGCGAGTTCGCCGCCTTCCGCGAGGCCTGGTTCGCCC
>JAGQJJ010001066.1 GCA_020430675.1 Myxococcales bacterium | reverse complement strand
CGGATGCGGCGCCCGATGGGCCGCCCGTGGATTCGGCGCCCCCCGAGGCCGGCCCCGACGATGCAGGCGCGGATGCCACCCCCGCTGATGAGGGTCCGCCCGACGGGGCGGTCGTGGACGCCTACGAGCCGCCGCCGCTGCCTTTTGTGCCGGGCCCGCCGGCCGAGCTGTTCGATTGCAACGCCGAGTTTGTCGACCCCGGCCGCCGCTCGCCGGTGCCGCTCGATTGCGTCATCGATCCGGCCTGCGACGCGCGCATGGTGGTCGGCCATCGCGGGGCCGGCGGGCAGGCGGGCACCATCGCGCCCGAGAACAGCCTGGCCGGTATTCGCGCCGCGCTGTTGATGGGCGTCGATGGCGTCGAGCTCGATGTGCGCCACACCGCCGACGACCACCTGGTGCTGATGCATGACGGCAGCGTCGACCGCACGACCGACGGTGAGGGCAACGTCGATCAGATGACGCTGGCCGAGGTGACCGCACTGCACCTCAAGCGGCCGTATCACCCCGACGTGCCGGGCGACTTCGACTGCGAGACGGTGCCCACGCTCGAACAGGCGTTTGCCCTGACCGGCGGGCGGGTCTTCATCGACCTCGACACCAAGACCGATCGCGTCGATCTGGTGGTGGCGGCCATCGCCGCGGCCGGGCTGCACGACGAGGTCTTTGTCAGCGTGAGCGGCGTCGATCGGGCGGTGCAGGCGCGCGCGCTCGATCCCGAGGTGCGCGTGCAGATCCGCCCCGATACGCCCGAGGAATATGCCTCGGCGATGGCTTTGTTCGCCCGAGCACCAGAGGTGATCGAGATCCCCGATGTCCGGGTCGCCGAGATGGCGCCGTCCATTCGCGAGGCCGGGCTGAAGGTCTTTGCCGATGTCTTTGGCATCGACGCGGCGGCGCTGTTGCTCGGTGACCTTCAGCGCTACGTCGGCCGGTACGACGCCGGGGCGCATATTCTGCAGTCCGAGTACCCGCCGCTGGTGCTCGAAGCGTTGGGGCGTCGCGATTTCTGAGCAGCCTCGGCCACGCGCGCGCGAGAAGGCGACACGGGGCCGGGGGTCGTGCTAAACCAATCGACCACGGCGCCTTGCGCCTGCGGTCTCGTGGAGTGCCTCTTTGCTGACCCGATTCCTGCTCGGGGTGACGCTGGTCGGCGCCGAATGGGTCTTGTACCTGCTGATCGGCATGTCGCTGATCTCGTTCGCTTTGATCGCCGAGCGCCTCGTCTTCTACTCGCGCGCCGAGCGCGATCAGGCCGCGTTGCGGGCGGCGCTGGCCAAAGAGGGCGAAGCCGGTCTGCGCGTGCATCTGGAGCGCAACCTGACCTTCCTCGCTTCGGTGGGCTCCAACGCGCCGTTCATCGGCCTGTTCGGCACCGTGCTGGGCATCATCCGCGCGTTTCATGACCTGTCGGGCGACCTGTCGGGCGGGGCCAATGTGGTGATGTCGGGCATCAGCGAAGCGCTGGTCGCCACCGCGGTCGGCATCTTTGTCGCCATTCCCGCGCTCGCCGCCTACAACGGCTTCCAGCGCAAAGTCGAGCACCTGTTCGCCATCGCGGTGGGGCCCACCTCCGAGACCGCCCGGCCGGAGGGCTGAGATGGCCGGAGCCGGGCCGTCGCGGGGCAAGATCGTCGCGACGATCAACGTGACGCCGTTGGTCGACGTGGTGCTCGTGCTGCTGATCATCTTCATGGTGACCGCGACCTATATCGCCCGGCAGGCGTTCGAGGCCGATCTGCCCAAGGCGGCTTCGGGCGATCCGATCGAAGCCAACCCGCCGCTGGTCATCGAGGTGCGCGCCGACCGCGCCATCTGGGTCGGCGGCGAGCCGTTCACCATCGAGACCCTCGCCGAGCGGGTGCGCCGCAAGGACGGCCCCGGCGGC
>JAGQJJ010001065.1 GCA_020430675.1 Myxococcales bacterium | reverse complement strand
AGAGCGAAGGCTTCGCGCCCGGCCGCACCGCACGCAGGGCGGCGGCGGCGTCCCCGGGCGCGGCGCCGATGGGCGGCGGCGGGCGCGGCATATGGCGCATCAGCTCCAGCGGCGCCACCGGGATCTCGGGCACCGGCGCGGCGTCGACCACCGCGTCGGGCACGCTGGCCTCTGACACCTCGCCGCCATCGGCCGCCTGCAGCTCGGGCGGGTCGCGCTGACAGCCCGGCCCGCCGAGCGCGAGCAGCAGCGCCCACATCAACGGGGCGAGCCGGCCGACCCACCGCGCACACCTGATGCACCGACGGCCTTTTCCGGCTATGCTCCCGCCCCGTCTTGCCACCGCCATCGAGGACACCTCGCCTATGTGGTCACGCGATGCAACCTATCACTTCGTCGGCATCGGCGGCATCGGCGTCAGCGCCGTCGCCCGCGTCCTGCATGAACAAGGCGTGCGGGTGCAGGGCTCGGACGTGCGCGAGAGCCAGTTGACCGAAGGCCTGCGCGCGCTGGGCATCGGGGTGGTCATCGGCCACGACGCCAAGAACATCGAAGGCGCCGACGTGGTGGTGCACTCGACCGCGGTGCGCCCCGACAACCTCGAGCGCGTCGCCGCCCGCGCCGCCGGCAAGCGCGAGGCCCATCGCAGCGAGATGCTCGGCCTATGCCTCGAAGGCCACGAGAGCATCGGCGTGACCGGCACGCACGGCAAAGGCACCGTGTCGGCCATGATCACCCATACGCTGCTCTGCGCGGGTACCGACCCGACCTTCCTCATCGGCGGACTGCTCAACAACTACCGTCTCAACGCGCGCGCCGGCAAAGGTGCCTACGCCGTCGCCGAGATCGACGAGAGCGACAAGAGCCACCTGAACCTTCGGCCGCATCATGTGGTGGTCAACAACCTCGAAGTCGACCACCTCAACTTCTACAGCGACCTCGATGACATCGTGGGCACGATGGCCCGGTTCATCAATGAAAACGAACGGTTGAAGACGCTGGCGCTCAACTGGGACTGCCCTGGCGTGCGGGCGCTGGCCGAGCACCTCAACCGGCCGTTTCTGCGCTACGGCACGGTCGACGAACCCCTCGACTTCGCCGCGCGCGACGTCGTCGATCACGGCGATCGCGTCGAGTTCACGGCGTGGCGAGGCGATGAGAAGCTTGGGCGCGTCTGCCTGCCGATCCCGGGCAACTACAACGCCGACAACGCCGCCGGCGCGCTGGCCATCACCATCGGCGCGCTCGGGCTGCCGTTTGCCACGGTGCAGGCGGCGCTCGACAGCTATCAGGGCCTCGAAAACCGCTTCACCGTGCGCCGCGCGGGCGGCCTGACGCTGGTCAAGGACTATATCAGCCACCCGACCGGCATGCGCCGGGTGCTTGAGAGCGCGCGCCGCATGTCGCACCGGCGCATCTGGGTAGTCTTCAAGCCCTATCGTTTCACGCTCATGCGCTATCACGGCGAAGAGTACGCCCAGGCCCTGACCGGCGCCGACGCCATGGTCATCACCCGCATGTACGCCGCCGAAGAGCGCCCGATCGATGGCATCGACACGCCCTGGTTCTGCGACGTGCTGCGCGAGGCCGGCAACACGGTGCACTACGTCGAAGAGAACCCCGACGTCGTGCCTTTTCTCGATGGCCACGTCACCGAGGGCGACATGATCCTCTTCTTCGGCGGCGACGACTTCTTCCGCATGGCCGACGCCTGGGCCGACCGCTTGGAGGCGCGGTGAAAGCGGCCGACTGGCGAGGCCGCAGCGTCGCGGTCTGGGGCGCGGCCAAGAGCGGCATCGCCGCCGCCAACCTGCTCGCCGACCTGGGCGCCCACGCCTTGCTCAGCGACAACCGCCCGCTCGATCGCCTCGACCTGACCGGCCTCGACCCG
>JAGQJJ010000105.1 GCA_020430675.1 Myxococcales bacterium | reverse complement strand
GGCCGGGCACGTCGAGCAGCGTGAGGCCGCCGAGGCTCGGCATGGGCTCGGTCAGCAGGCGCTCGATGAGGGCAAATCCGGCGTCGAGCGTGGCCTCGGCGGGCATGCGCACGGTGCCTCCGAAGGCCAGCGGCAGCAGGAGGGCGTCGGGGCGGTCGTGGGCGTCGTCCCATTCGCGCAGCAGGCGGTGCACGTCGGCGGTGAAGCCCTGGCGGGCGAGCAGGCGGCCGACCAGGTGCACCCGCAGGTGGGCCGGGGGGTGCTCGGCGAGGCGCTCCTGGTCGACGGCGGCCGCCCGGGTGACCGCCTCGGCGTCGTCGGGGCGGGCGAAGATGTGCATCAAGCCGCGCAGGGCGGCGGGGCCCAGCGTCAGCGCGGCGAAGGCGTCGGCGGTCAGCTCTTCGATCCAGCCGCGCCACATGGCGGTCACGTCGAATTGCATGCGACGGCCCATCGGGCGCGGCAGCAGGGGTGGTTTGTCGGTGGGCGTCAGCGCGACCACGTCTTCGGCGAAGCCGGGCAGATTGCGCCAGATGACGTGGCTGATCTCGTGGGCCACTGCGGGCCAGCGCAGCAGGTCGTCACCGAAGCCGTGCGGCACGAAGACGACCGGGGTATTGGGCAGCAAGCCTTGCAGCACGGCCTCGCCGCCGTTGCCGGTGGGCACGCAGATGGGGCGCTGCGCAGGCAGGGCGAGGCCCTCGCTGGCGGCGAAGGCGTTGAGCGGTGCGAGCAGCGCGGCGGCGACCGCGTCGGCGTCGGCCAGCGTCTCGGCGCGCAGCGGGTCGCGGCGCGCGCTCGCGGCGTGTTCGAGCACCGAGAGGCGCAGCTCGGCCCATTGCCACGCCCGCCAGGCGGCGCGCGGGTCGTATTGCATCTGCACCTGAAGCAGCGCCTGCTCGGGCGAAGCGTCGGCGAGCATGCCGCGCAGCTCGGCGAGGTCGTCGAGCACCGCGTCGACGTCGGCCAAGGTGGGCACGGCGGTCGCGGCGCGCAGCGCGGAGAACGGGCCGTCGCCGGCGATGCTCACGCGCAGGCGCTCGCCGCGGGCGCGGAGGGCGCGGCCGGACTCGATCAGGCTGTCGAGCTGTTCGGCGACCCGACCGACGAGCGCGGCGGCGTTGGCCGTGGGCGCGACGGCAGGTTTGCCGGCGATGGGCGGGGGCGGCGCCCCCGAGGCGGCCGCCTCGCGCTTCTTCGCGGCCTGCCGGATGACCCATTGGATCACCATGACCGCGAGGATCGCGAAGAACTGGATCAGGTCTTCCATCGCGCGGTGACCCAGTTCAGAGACGCGGGTGGTCGGGCGGCGGCGTCGCGGGCGCGGGCGGGCCGCGGCGCGGGCGCAGGCGACGGCCCACCGGGCGCGCGAGCAGCTCGGCGAGCACGTACTGGCGCACCCAGGCCGAGCCGTGGCGCAAGAGCCCGAAGACGTCGCGCGGCGTGCGCGGCGGGGGCGCCTCGATCACTTCTGCGGCCCGTCGGTGAGCTGCGAGATGTGTTGCCGCATGTCGGTGTCGGCTTCGAGGTTGCGCATCTGCAGGTAGTCCATGTAGCCGAAGTTGCCGTTGCGCAAGGCTTCAGCGATGGCCAGCGGCACCTCGGCCTCGGCCGCGGCGACCTTGGCGCGGGCTTCCTGGAGGCGCGCCTTCATCTCCTGCTCGAGCGCGACGGCCATGGCGCGGCGGCTCTCGGCCTGGGCCTGGGCGATGTTCTTGTCGGCTTCGGCCTGGTCGATCTGGAGCTTTGCGCCGATATTGCTGCCGACGTCGATGTCGGCGATGTCGATCGAGAGGATCTCGAAGGCGGTGCCGGCGTCGAGGCCCTTGTCGACGACCTGCCGAGAGATGAGGTCGGGGTTTTCGAGCACGGCTTTGTGGCTGACCGCCGAGCCGATGGTGGTGACGATGCCTTCGCCCACACGGGCGAGGATGGTCTCTTCGCCCGCGCCGCCGACGAGGCGGTCGATGTTGGCGCGCAGCGTGACCCGGCTGACGGCGATGAGCTGGATGCCGTCGGAGGCGACGGCGCTGACCTTGGGCGTCTGGATGACCTTGGGGTTGACGCTCATCTTGACCGCTTCGAGCACGTCGCGGCCGGCGAGGTCGATGGCGGCGGCGCGCTCGAAGGTGAGGTTGATGCCCGCCTTCTGGGCCGAGATGAGCGCAAAGACCACCCGCGCGACGTTGCCGCCGGCGAGGTAATGGCTCTCCAGCTGGTCGACGTTGACGCTGAGGCCGGCTTTGACCGCGCTGATGCGCGGGTCGACGATGTCGGACGGGCGCACGCGCCGCAGGCGCATGGCGATGAGCTGGCCGATGCCCACGCTCGCGCCGGAGAGCGCGGCGGCGATGTAGAGGCGCACGGGCACGAAGTAGAAGAACAGGAAGATCCCAAAGAGCGCGGCGCCGGCGATCACCAGCAGCATCTCGGTCTGCACGGGCGAGTCCTTTCTCGATCAGACTGCGTCGTCGTCTTCGATGACGACGACGCGCATGCCTTCGGTCAAGACGACCTTGAGCGGGGTTCCGGCGGCGATCCAGCGGTCGCGGCTGACGACGTCGAGCACATCATCGCCGATGCGCATCTTGCCGACGGGGTGCAAGTCGGTGACGGCGGCGCCGCGGGCGTTGAGGAAGCGGCGGCGGTCGCTCTGCGCGGCCTGCCAGGGCTGATCGGGCGCGGGGGCTTCGCCGGTGGCGCTGCCACCGAGCGTGTGCCGCAGCACCAGCCAGCGGCCGAGGATGGTCTGCGGCAGGAAGCGGATCACGATGATCGCGCCCACGCCCGCGGCGACCAGCGCCAGCATCACCGCGCCGAGCGCGTCGCCGAACGCGCCGACCTCCCACGAGGTGCTCATCGGCAAGCCGAGCAGGGCCATGATGAGGCTGGTGGCGATGAGCCCGATGCCGATCACGCCCACCACGCCGAAGCCGGGGATGACAAACACCTCGACTCCCAGCGCGGCGAGGCCGAGCACAAAGAGCACCACTTCTTCCCAGCCGGCCAGGTCGGCGACCATATGGCCGGCGAAGAACAGCACCAGGCAGGCGATGCCGATGCCGCCCGCGAAGCCGAAGCCGGGGGTGTAGAACTCGAGCAGCAGGCCGAGCATGCCGATCGACATGAGCAGGCCGGCGACGGTGGGGTCGGTGAGGAAGCGGGCGAGGCGCTCGGCCCAGTTCTCGGTGGGGCGGTCGATGGTCGCCGCCGAGAGGCCCATCTCGCCGAGGATGGCCTCGACCGAGTCGAGCTGGGCGTTGCCGATGCCGTACTCCATGGCCTGTTTGGTGTCGACGGTGAGCAGCTTTCCCTTGGCGATGACGCCTTCGATGGCCACGTCGGCGTCGACCATGGCCTCGGCGAGCAACCCCGAGCGGCCGTTGGCCTCGGCGGTGGCGCGCATCTCGGCGCGCATATAGCTGACCATCTTCTCGCCGACGGCTTCGGCCTGGCCGCCCTGGAGCTGGATGGGCGTGGCGGCGCCCATGCTGGCGCCGTTGGCGAAGACGATGTGGTCGGCGGCGAAGCTGATCAGCGCGCCGGCGCTGATGGCGCGGTTGTGCACAAACGCGACGACCGGCGTGCGGCTGGCGAGCAGGGCGTCGCGGATGCGCACCGCGGCGTCGACGCGGCCGCCGAACGTGTCGACGTCGAAGATGATGACCGCGGCGCCTTCGGAGCTGGCGAGGGCGCGGTCGATGAACGCGGCGATGCCGGGTTCGATGGTGCCTTTGATCGGGATGACCACCGCGCGCAGGCCGCGGCCGTCGTTGGTGTCGAGCTTGGGCAGCGGGCCGAGGGGCTTCTTCTCGAACGGGTGCACTGGCGCGTCGGCGGCGTCGGCTTTGGCCGCACCGTTTTCATCTTGGGCCGCGTCCGGGGCGCCAGCGTCGATCTCGCGGTCGGCGAGCGGGCCGTCCTTCTTGCGATCGATCGCCTCTTTGGCCTTCTCGGAGGCGTCCTTCGCCTTCTCGGCGATCGCACGGCCCGGCGTTGCGGGCGCCTGGGCGCGGGCGGCAAGCGAGAGCAGCAGCCCAAGCAGGACGAGCCCGAGCCAGATGCCGGCGACGGGTGGGCGCGCTTTCGGTCGGGGCTTGCCCATCAAGACCTCCACCGTGGTCATACCCGGGCTCGCCGGGGCCGTAAACCCCAAGTTGCGTGGCTGGGCTATGCAAGCGACGCGTGGGGTGATGAAATACAGCGACGGTGTGGCCGGTTTCAGCGGACGACACCGGCGTTGCCCGGTCCAGGCCCGCGGGGGGCCGTCACTGGTCAAGAAGATGCTTCGATGATGCGGCTGGTTCTGGTCCTGAGCTTTCTGGGGCTTCCCGTTTGCGGGTGGTCCGAACTCCCGGCGAGCGGGGGCGCGTGTCGCAGCGGCGATCGCGTGCTCGTCGTGCTCGGCGCCGACGAGTTTCGGATCAAGGCCTACGACGCGACCAACGGCCTGGCGCTGGTCGAGCCGCGGACCGATCTGGCGCCCAACGCGCTGCGCGAAGGCGCGATCAAGCTCAACGTCGTGCCGACCGAGATCCTGATGCACGTCGGGCCGAGCAGCCTGGGCTGGGGCCTGGAGCCGAGCGTTGATCCGCTGGAGCTGGTGGTCGGCGGACAGCATCCCGAGAGCGATTGCCCGGTCGAGAACGGGCCCAAATGCGACGAGCTCGACGTCAAGGAGCTGCTGCTGCGGCGCGGCGACATGGTGATCGCGCACCGCGATCTGGACGCGCCGCCCGAACCCGAGCGCAGCTTCACCACCCGCGTCCGCGGCTCGGCGGTGTTCGAGCAGGGCGGAGGGGACGCGCTGAAGCTGGCGCGGCTCGGCAGCGAGGTGGGCGAGCAATGCCTGCGCGACGCGCTGAAGCATTCCCGGATCATTCAAGGCGCGCTGACCATCGAAGTCACGACGTCGGTGGTCGGCACCGCCGACACGCCGCGGGTGGCGGTCGATGGGCTGGTCGACCGTCAGGTGAGCGCCTGCCTCGTCCATGCGCTGGGTCAGCGCACGGCGGAGTGGGGGCTCGAAGCGGCGACGGTGAGCTTCCTGACGCTCTACTTCCGCGGCGAGTCGGTCGAGAACGACCCGGTCGAGCTGGCCACCGGCACCCCCATGCCGTAGAGCGGCTGCGGGCCGGGCGACTCGAGCCGGCCATCGCCATACCAGAGCAGCCGTTCGATGACCCCGTCGAGGGCGCCGCGCGCGATGAGGCCGGCGCGCTCGTCGAGCGGGCAGGCGCGGCGATTGTCACACAGCACGTAGAGGTGGCCCGGCGGGACTTCGACCTCGGGCACCGTCAGCGTCCACGGGCGCGCGCTGCCGGTGTGGTCGTCGAGCACGATATGGCCACGGCCATCGCTGAAACGCTCGATATGGGCCTGCTGCTCGCGCGGATGATGGGTCTCGGGGTCCATGAAACCGACGGGCGGCAGCGGGGTGATCTCCATCGCGAGGCCGTTGCGGGTGATGGCGCCCTCTTCGATGGCGAGGCGGTCGCCGGGCAGGCCCAGCACGCGCCGCAACACGGTGCGGCCGCCGACCTCAACCAGCACCACGTCGCCCAGCGCCGGCTCGGCGTGCTGCACGACCAGCAGGATGTCGCCATCGAGCACGTTGGGCGCCATGGTGTCGCCGCGCACGACGACCACCTCGATGACAAAGAGGCGCGCGATCAGCAGCGTGGCGAGGACGAGCAGGACAAGCAGGCGCAGCGGGCGGCGCAGACCGCGCCGGGGCAGCGCGGGGCCACCGAAGGCCAGCCGCGGTCGGCGCCGGCGCCTCAACGCAGCTCGTAGGCCGGCGGCTCGTAGAGGCGGACTTCGCCCCCGAACGCGGCGGCGACCTCGGCGGGCGTGAAGCCGAAGTCCGCGGGGCAGAGCGCGGGTCGGTCGCCGTGCAGGCCGCGGGCGAGGCGGGCCAGATCGGCGGGCGTGGCGGCGCCGACGCGCACCAGCAGCAGGCGGCCGGCGGGCAGCAATGGGTGCGTGGGGATGAGTAGCGGGCCGCCGTCGCGGGTGAGCGCGCCGGTGGCGACCATCGTCGAGAGCATGCCGCCGAGGCGCCAGTCGATGCGGCCGGTGAGGCCGTGCAGGGGGCGACCGTCGAGGTACACCGCCAGCAGCAACGGGTCGGGCGGCTCGGCGCGCAGGGTGTCGAGGGTCGCCGGCGGCAGCGCGGGCGTCCGCATCAGACGCGCTCCAGATCCTGCGCGATGCGGTCGAGGATGCCGTTGACAAACTTGCCGCTGTCTTCGCTGCCGTAGCGCTTGGCGATCTCGATGGCTTCGTTGAGCGTGGCCTTGCTGGGCACGTCGCCCTCGAAGGCCAGCTCGTAGGCGGCGAGGCGCAGCACGTTGCGGTCGACGCGGCCCATGCGCTTGACCTTCCAGTTCAGCGAGCTGCGGCCGACGATCTCGTCGATGGCGCGCGAGTGGCTGGCGACGCCGCGCACGAGGCGCTCGACAAAGGGCCATTGGTTGCCGTCGAGCGCGCGGCGGGCGCGCTGGATGAGGCCGGGCGCGGGCGCTTCGTCGTCGGAGAACAGGTCGCCGAGCACCTCATCGTCGCTGCGAAGGTGGTCGCGGAAGGCGGCCAGCGCCGGCTCGACGTCTTCGATGGCGCCGCGGTGCTGGGTGTCGACCGCAAACAGGATGAGCAGCGCCGCCTCGCGGGCCGCCCGGCGGACCGAGATCACGCGCCCTCCTCGCCGCCGATGCGCGCAAACAGGTCGACCATCTCGATCGCCGCAAGCGCCGCTTCGCCGCCCTTGTTGCCCGCCTTGGTGCCGGCGCGCTCGACGGCCTGCTCGATGGTGTCGGTGGTCAGCACGCCAAATGCGACGGGCAGTTCAAAGTCGAGCGAGACGTGGGCCAGGCCTTTGGTGGCCTCGCCCGCGACGTAATCGAAGTGCGGCGTCGAGCCGCGGATGACCGCGGCCAGGGCGATGATGGCGTCGACGCCGCCCTTGCGCGCGATGCGTTTGGCGGCGACGGGCAGCTCCCAGCCGCCGGGCACACGGTAGATCGTCAGGTCGGCGCGGTCGGCCCCGTGGCGGACCAGCGTGTCGATGGCGCCAGCGAGCAGCGGCTCGACGACGAAGCTGTTGAACCGGC
This sequence comes from Myxococcales bacterium, assembly GCA_020430675.1. The sequence continues at coordinate 2,114 of JAGQJJ010000105.1, read as the reverse complement.
CGACCAGCAGCGCAAAACGGCGGCCGCGGGCGCTCAGGTGGCCTTCGAAGACCTTGGGCTCGCTCATGCTTGTTGTCCCTTGGCATTGGCGTCGACGACCTGCAGGCGCGGCGGGAAGGCCAGCGTCTCGACGACGCGCAGGCCGTAGCCCTCGATGCCCTTGATGCGGCTCGGGCTGCTTGTCATCAGGCGCAGCTTGCGCACGCCCTGGTCGAGCAGAATCTGGGCGCCGATGCCAAACTCGCGCAGGTCGGGCGGCAGGCCGATTGCGCCGCGGTCGACGGTGCGCAGGCGGGGGGCGCGGCCTTCGAGCAGGTGGAGCTGATTTTCGAGGCGCGGCGCGGGCTTCTGCAGGTAGACCAGCACCCCGCAGCCCTCTTCTTCCATGCGGCGCAGGGCGTATTCCAGCTTCCAGCGGCTGTCGTCGGGCGCGATGCGGAACACGTCGCCGAGCACGTTCTCCTGGTGCACGCGGCCGAGCACGGCCTCGTCTTCGAGGGGCTGGCCCTTGACCAGCGCGAGGTGCTCCAGGTCATCGACCACGGTGCGGTAGGTCACCGCGCGGAAGCGGCCGATCTCGGCGATCTCGATCTCGGCGGTGGCGGTCGCTTCGACCAGGCGCTCGCGGTTGAGGCGATAGCGGATGAGGTCGGCGATCGACAGGATCAGGAGGTCATGGGTCTGGGCGAAGACCTCAAGCTGCGGGCGGCGCGCCATCGTGCCGTCATCATTCATGATCTCGCAGATGACGCCCGCCGGGGCGAGGCCGGCGAGGCGGGCGAGGTCGACCGAACCTTCGGTCTGGCCAGTGCGCACCAACACGCCGCCGGCCTTGGCGCGCAGCGGGAAGATATGGCCCGGGCGGGCGAGGTCTTCGGCCCGCGCGTCGGGCGCGACCGCGGTGCGCACGGTGTGAGCGCGATCGGCTGCGCTGATGCCGGTGGTGACCCCGCGGGCGGCTTCGATGCTGACGGTGAACGCGGTGCCGAAGCCGCTCTGGTTCTCGTTCACCATCATCTGCAAGCCGAGCTTGTCGCAGCGATCGGGGGTCAGCGACAGGCAGATCAAGCCGCGGCCGTAGCGGGCCATGAAGTTGATCGCCGCCGGGGTGACCAGCTCGGCGGCCATGACCAGATCGCCTTCGTTTTCGCGGTCTTCGTCATCGACCAGGATGACCATGCGCCCGTTGCGAATCTCGTCGAGCGCGCGCTCGACGCGGGCGATGCTCTCGCTGTCGGCCTTTTTCATGTTGCCTCTCCACCGCCGAGGAAGCCGGCGCGGGCGAGCAGGGCCAGGTCGACGCCTTCACCGAGGCGGCTCTGGGATCCGTCGCGCCACGCGAGCAGGCGCTCGACGTACTTGCCGATGAGATCGGCTTCAAGATTGACGCGCTCGCCGGGCTTCTTGTCGGCGAGCTGCACGATCTGCTGGGTATGCGGGATGAGCACGACGTCGAAGCCTTCGCGGTCGACGCCGTTGACCGTGAGGCTGACGCCGTCGACGGCGATCGAGCCCTTGGGCACCAGGTAGCGGGCGACCTCGGGCGGGGCGGTGAAGCGGAAGAGCCGCGCTTCGCCGGCCGGTTCGACGGCGCGAATGGTGCCGGTGGCGTCGACATGGCCGGCGACGAGGTGGCCGCCGAGGCGGTCGCCCATGCGCAGCGCGCGCTCAAGGTTGACGCGGTCGCCGGGGCGCCGATCGCCGAGCGTGGTGCGCTGCATGGTCTCGCCCGAGGCGTCGACCGCAAAAGCGTCACCGGCGGCGCTGATCACCGTGAGGCAGGCGCCGTCGACCGCCACGCTCTCGCCCAGCGTCAGCTCGGCGACCAGCGCGGGCGGCGCGGCGAGGGTGAGGCGCACGCCCGGTCCGCGCGTCTCGATGCGACGCAGGCGGCCGGTGGCCTCGACCAGTCCGGTGAACAAGAGGGCCTCCCGTGGGGCATTCAGCCGGGCGCAGGATAGCGGATTCGCCCCCGGATGCGCACGTCGTGTCCGCACGGGGTGATCTCGGCGTCGTCGAGCGACCAGCCCTGCGCGACGGTGGGCGCCGACGGCAGGTCGATGAACGGCACGCCGCGGCCGAGCAGGCGCGGGGCCACATAGACGCAGGCTTCA
>JAGQJJ010001064.1 GCA_020430675.1 Myxococcales bacterium | reverse complement strand
TGATCCACGTCGTCGCAAGACGTCACCTCGACGCCACCGCCGGTCTCGCGGCGGATGACGCCCCGCTCGACCGTCCACACGCCCACATCGAGGCAGCGCGGATCGCCCGGCGTCGGCGGAATGCTCGTCGGCTCGACGCCCGAGGTCACCTCGCGGATCTCGCCGCCGCCCGAAGCGTGGCGCGCCAGCACCGACACGCGGCTCTCGCGGCGCACCGCCACGTAGAAGCGCCCGTCATCCAGGCTGACCGCGGTGCTGGTGCCCGAATAATCAACCCCGCTGGCGCTGATCGCGGCCCCGGGCAGCGGATCGCCATCCGGCGTCTGCACCAGCCCGGTGATGCACGTCGCCTCCGCCGGCTGATCGCAGTTCCAGCTCGAAAGATGGCCGATCTCGGCCTGATAGGTGCCGGTGTCGGCGTCATAGGTCGCCGTGCCCTCTTCAACCCAGGTGTCGGTCGCCGGATCATGACTCCAGAGCGGCATCGTCGCTGGCGGATCGGCCACGCCCGCCGGCGCGGGAATCTGCACCTGCAAGGTCTGCCCGGGCGCCACCTGCAACGTCGCGTCATCCTGGCGCACGGTCAGCTCGATCATGCCAAACGACTCGATCAGCGTCGTCTCGCCGCCTTGATCGCGCCCCACGAAGCGGCCGGTCACCGCATTCAGCTCGGCCGCGTTGCCCGGATCGAGCGGGGTGAGGTGCACCGAGACCATGCCGCCCACCGAAGCGCCCATCGGATCGACAAACGCGCCTGCCGGCGCCGCCATCTTCGCGCCGCGCGCGCCCTCGACCTCGCCGCCCGCCGTCGCGTCGAGCGGCATCGCCGGCGCCTCGGCCACCAGCGTCACGTCGAGGTTCACCGGCATCTTCTCCAGCACCGCCGTGCTGCGCACCGTGCGCAGATGGCCGGCCAACTCGAAGCGGACCACCACCTCGCCGCTCGCCGCCGCGTCGAGCTGATAGGTGCCATCATCGCCCGTCGTCGCCACCGCGCCCCCACCGGCGACCCGCACCCCGGCCACCGGCCCGCCCTGGGCGTCGGTGACCAGCCCGAAGACCACGGTGACCGCCTGATCATCCGTCGGCTCATCATCGCTGCTGCCGCCGCACCCGACAAAGAGCAGCGCCACCGCCAACATCGGCTTCCAATTCATCTTCACAGAACCCCCTCTCGGTACATTGAGGCCCACAGCATATCGAAACTCGGGCGAATTGCTGAGTTTGTCGTCAAACGCACCCGCCGGCGCATGCCATCCATGGCATCGATGCCACCGTTGAAGGCATCGGCGATGCCACCCCTGGGCGGATCAGGCCACCCGGCCAACTGACCGCCGCAGCGCCGGCAGGCCCAGGCCCAACGTCAGCGCGCGCAGCACCACGTAGCCGACAAACGCCCACCACAAGCCGCGATTGCCATACGGCGCCAGCAGCCACCACAGGCCGATGAAGCCGGCCAGCGCCGCCAGGGCCGCGCGACGCATGGCGCGGGTGCGGCTCGCGCCGATGAAGACGCCGTCGAGCTGAAACGCCGCCACCGACAAGGCCACATAAACCGCCGCCGGCCAAAGCTGCGCCGACGCCGCCTGCCGCACGAGGGGCAGCCGGGTCAGCGCGTCGACCGCCAACTCGCCCGCCACCATGATCGCCAGCGCCAGCAGCCCCGCCGTCACCGCCGCCAGCTCGGAGTTGCGCCGCACCGCATGATCAAACGCCCCGCGATCGCCCGCGCCCAGCGCCCGACCGACCATCGCTTCGGTCGCAAACGCAAAGCCATCGAGCACAAAAGCGCTGAAGCTCACCAATTGCAGCAGCACATGATTGCCCGCCAGCGCCACCTCGCCGAAGCGCGCGCTGGCGTTGGTGAACCAGGCAAAGCCCGCCAGCAGCGAGAGCG
>JAGQJJ010001063.1 GCA_020430675.1 Myxococcales bacterium | reverse complement strand
CGTCGCGCCCGTTGCAGCGCTCGCTCTCGGCGCGCCCGGCGTCGACGTTGCACCGCACCACGCCCGCCACGCAGACGAGCTCACCTTCGTTCTGGCAGATGCCGAGGCCCACCGTGCACGCGTCGCCGAGGGTGTCGAAGCCCTCGTCGGTCGTGCCATCGCAGTCGTCGTCGAGGCGGTTGCCGCAGACCTCGTCGACCGGCGTGCCCGCGCGCACGTCGCAGACCAACCGCCGACCCTGGCGGCGCATGAAGCCGTCGTTGCGGCACAGGCCGACGCCCACCGCGCAGCGTTCGCCTTCGACGCAGTCCTCATCGACGGCGCCGTCGCAGTCGTTGTCGAGCGTGTCGCAGCCCTCGGGCTCGGGCTCGCCGGGCTGGGCCGAGCAGACAAGCCCCACCGGCGTCTCGGTCAGCTCGCCCGCGCGCGCGCACAGGCCGAAGCCGTTGGTGCAGGCCTCGCCGGCCTCGCAGCCTTCGTCGGTATTGCCATCGCAGTCGTCGTCGAGCCCGTTGCACTTCTCGATCGCCGCCGTTCCGCCGTCGGAGCGGCAGTCATCGAGCAGCGCCGCGCCCAGCGGCACGCACTCGCCCTGCTCGCAGAAGCTGCCTTCGGCGCAGTCGAGCTGGCTGCGGCAGGGCGAGGGGAAGGTGTCGCAGCTGCCGGTGCCGATGGCCGCCAGCAGCAGCAGCGGGCGCAGCCAACGCATCAGAAGCGCCCCGAGAACCAGAGCGCGGCGCCGTCGCCGGTGGCAGAGGGCGTGGCGCCCACCCCTCCGTCCTGGCCGTCCTCTTCGCTGACCAGCCACAGCACGAGGCCGGTCACCAGCAGGCCGGCGCTGACGCCGCCGGTCACCAGCGCCGAGGTGGCGTAGTCATCGGCCTCCTGGCGAGTGCGGGTCAGCTCCTGCGCGGTGGGGCCGATCTCGGACGTCTCGCGGGCGGGCTCGATCGCGTCGTGGTCCGCGCTGGCGAGGGCGTAGCGCAGGCCGAAATAGCCGGCGATCGCCGCCGCGCCCAGGCCGGCGCCGACAAAATAGGGGTAGGCCGAGCTGCTCGCCGACGGGGGGCCGCTCGGCGCGGCCAACCCTTCGCAGCGGATCGACAGATCGGTGCCCGCCGCGGTCGTCGGCGGCACTTCAACCTTCCAGTAGAGGCCCTCGCGCGCCGGTTCGAGCGCCGCGCCGCGGTAGTTGACCACCGGCTGTGGGCAGACGCGCGCCAGAGGCAGGGTGACCGAGAGCGGCTGCGCTTGCGACGAGCCGCGCACGCGGTCGATCAGGCGCCACGATTCGGCGATCGGCGTGCGGTAGACCTCGGCGCGCTCGTTGCGCTCGGCGACCTGATTGATGAAGTCGGTCGCCGCCTGCAAGGCTTCCGCGTCGCGGCCGGCGGCCTCGTAGGCGCGTGACATGTGGTAGCGGAAGATCGGCTCTTCCTGGTACCGCCAGGCCTCTTTCAAGTAGCGGATGGCGTTGTCGTAATCGCCTTCTTTGTAGGCCTGCCGCGCGCGCTTGTAGGCCGCTTCGGCCTGCTCGACCTGAGCCAGCGCGGGACGGGGGGCAAGCGCCGCGAGGATGCAGAACGCCAGCGCGGCGACGGGCCAGCGCGCCTGGCGGAAGGCTGGGGTCATCGGGCTACTCCTCGTGCACTGCCGGGATCACGCGGCCGGAATCATGGGCGATTCAACCCCGCGTGTCACGGTTTCCGAGCGGGCATTGCGAGCACCGCCTCCACGGCGGGGTGCGCGCGCACGGCGTCGAACGCCGGATCGACATTCGTCCGCCTTCGCAGCGACTCGGCGTCGCTCGCCGCGGCGAAGGCGGCGCGCAAGGCTTCGGCGGTGGCCTCGCCCTCTCCGGCGCGGGCGTGGGCCTGCGCTTTGCGGTAGTTGTCTTCGACCGGATCG
>JAGQJJ010001062.1 GCA_020430675.1 Myxococcales bacterium | reverse complement strand
GATCCCACAGCAAACCGAACTGTGCACCACATCAGCCGGACATCACGACACCGTCGTACATCATTGAAGCAGAACGCGGTGACTCGCTTCGCACGCAACACACGCGAAGCCAGTTGACGACGTTCTGCGCGGTCGCGGCCGAGAGGGGCCTCCGGTGCGTGCTCGCAGTACCCGAACAAGCTCGTCACGATGCCGAGTCGCTTCGAGAGGAGTTGGGCCTCGACTTCGACATCTGGTTGATGCCAAGCCAATGGGCCTCGCGGGGCGGCAAGACCCTCCAGCTGACTCGGTAACACCTGCGCGGCATGGGGCTTGGTGTTACCGGCGAGACGTCACGAGGGGACATCCTGGGACGCAGGGGGACACTTCGCGGTCGGTATGCCCGCGTAAGTACTTGAAATTACTTGGTGCGACAAACGGCGCCGAGTCTTCCCAAGCTGAAGGTCGCGGGTTCGAGTCCCGTTTCCCGCTCCCCCAAGCCCCGAGAATATCGGGGCTTTTTCATTTCGAACACCCGCCGCCGACCCCCTGCGGGGGCCGGGGTACCGATCGGGGTACCGACGCGGCGGGTGGGGCCGATCATCGGGTGAGGTTCTCCAGGCGGCGGACGGCGGCGAGCTTGGCCTCGACCGAGACGCCGGCGTAGCGTTCGGTCATCTCTTCCGAGCAGTGGCCCATCTGCGAGCGGAGCACGATGCGGTCGACGCCGGCTTGCAGCATCAACGTGTTGAACGTGCGCCGAAGCACCTGGGGGCCGACGCGCAGGTCGAGGCCGATGGCCTGACTGGCGGCGGCGAGGGGCTTGTGCAGGCTCTCGGGGCCGCGCAGGGTGCCGACGCGCGAGGGGAAGACCAGGCCCTGCTCCAGCCCGCGGTGCTGGCTGGCGATCAGGGCGCGCCGCTGCGAGCGCAGCAGCTCGATCATGCGCGGGGTGAGGGCCACCTCGCGCGGATCGCCGGTCTTGGTCGCGTCGACGACGCCGTGCCGATGGGCGCGGCGGATGTGGATGCGGCCACGGTCCTCGTCGATGTCGTCCCACTGCAACGCAAACAGCTCGCCCGGCCGCATGCCGGTGTACGCCATGACGTACACCTCGGCGTAGCGGTCGGGCCAGTCGGCGGCGATGTTGTCGAGCAACGCGGTCAGCTCGTCGCCGCTGAGGGTGCGCCGCTCGCGCCGGTGCGCCGTACGCGAGCGCGGCGGGCGGACCCGCACGATGGGGTCGGGCACCCCGTGCTCGGCGCAGACGTCGCGCAGGAACTGGCAGAGCACCCGCCACCAGCCGTTGACGGTGTCGCGGCTGTAGACCGCGCCGTCGTCCATCGTCGCCTGCTCGGCCCAGGTCACCCACCGCTCGATGTCGGCGCGGTTGACCGCGTCGACGTACAAGTCGCCCAGGTGCGGCAGAATGCGCCGCGCCAGCGCGTCAGCGTACAGGTTGGCGGTGCTGACCCGCAGCCTGCGCGCCTTGGCCTCTAGCCACCGCTCCGCGCATTCGGTCAACGAGGGCCGCTGCGGCGCCGCCGCCGGAGCAGCCACCTCGCCTCGACTCAGGTCGACCTTCAGTTGATGCAGGGTGGCCAGCACCTCGGCCTCCAGCGCCTCCGCCGCCAGCGTGCGCCGAACCTCGCGCCGCTGGCCGGTCCTTGTGTCGGTGGCGAACACCCGGATGAGCCACTTGCCCGAGGGCAGGCGGTACACGCCCGGATGCCGCGTCTTCTTGCCGTGCGTCTTTCGGGGCATGGTCGTCTCCTTGTTCAGAGACGCACGGCGCTGCATGCCGAGGCCGAGCGTATCCAGCGGTGGCGAGCGGATCCAGCCCGGCGCAGCCGGCGAGCCAGCGGTCGAGCGACTCGCGGCGGAACATATGCCCGCCGCCGCTGCCGCGCCGGCCATCGGGCACGATCTGCCCG
>JAGQJJ010001061.1 GCA_020430675.1 Myxococcales bacterium | reverse complement strand
ACGGCGTCACCGTGCGCCTGCTGCTGGTGCCCTGGCGCGCGGCCTATGTCGACGAAGCGGCGCGGCAGCACCCCGAGGCGGTGGCGGCGTTTCGGGCCTGGATGGCCGAAGATCCGCCGCTGGGGGCCGAGACCGGCGCGCCGTTGGGCATCGGGCCGACGGGGTTCATCGACTATGGCCACCTCGCTGAGACCGGCGCGGCGCGCTTCACCGCGGCGCTGGCCGAGCAGGTCCGGCCGCTGCTGCGCTGAGCAGGGCGGCGGTGGCGTCGGCCATGGCGTCGGCCGAAAATGGGGCGATCTGCGCCGCGTCGGGCGCGCAGGGCAGGCCGGTCTCCACCGCGCGCAGGGCCGCGATCAGGCCGGCGCGGTCTTCGTGATCGGCCCACGTACCCACCCCGCAACGCGCGATGACCGCCGCCGCGTCGGCGCCGGGCGGGCCCACGCCGAGGATGGGGCGCTCGGCGAGCAGGTAATCGAACAGCTTGCCGGTCAGCGCGGTGGCGTGGCGAGTGCCCACAAGCAGCAGCAGCGCGGCGGCGCCTTGCATGCGGCGAATGATCTCATCGCTCGATACCGGTGGGCGGAGATGCACCCGGCCCGGCAGCGGGGTCTGCGCCAGCCAGGCGGCGGCGGGCGGGTCGATCTGGCCGTGCACCACCAGTTGCAGGCCGGTCGACCCTGGGCCGAAGCCGGCGGCGAGCGCGTCGAGCACCGGCACCAGGCTGCGTGAGGCATAGCAGTTGCCGGCATAGAGCAGCGTCGGCCGCGGCTCGACGATCGGCGGCGCGCAGGGGCGCTCTTCGGGCGCGAAGCCGTTGGCGATGACCGCCCAATGCGCCCCGGCGGGCTGGCCAAAAGCGGCTTCGTAGCGGGCGCGCATGTCGGCGTTGACAAAAGCGACGCCGGCGGCGCGGGCCAGGATGCGGCGCTCAATCGCGCGCAGGGCGGCGCGGGGCAGGCCGAACGGGTGGTTGAGCGGCGCGCGGCCGGGCGTCCAGGGGTCGCGGTAATCGAGCACCAGCGGCGCGTTGAGTGCCGCGGCGACGGCGGCGGCGGGCACGAACAGGCCAAACGGGCCGCCGGTGGCCCAGACCGCGTCGAAGGGCCCCAATCGAAGCGCGGCGCGGCGGGCCGCCCGCGTCCACTCGGCGAACTGGTCGCCCACCCGGGCGTCGCGGATGAGCACCCGCGCCACGCGCAAGGCCGCCGGCTGGTCGGTCAGAAGGCGCTCGGCCAGACGTTGCAGGCGCACGCTGGGGAAGAACGCGGGCACTGAATGAGCCTCGATCGGCGGCGCGCGCAGGCTGTCGTCGATCGGCGGCGGCGTCGGGTTCGCGGCCTGCGCGTCGGGGTGCAGGACGACCGGCGTCCAACCCCGCGCCGGCAGCCGCCGGCACAGCCGCAGCACCCGCCGCGTGCCGATCCGGGCGTCGGGCGCGTAGCGGGCGGTGATCATCAGCACGCGGGGCATGGGGCGCAATCTACGAAACGTTGTGCCGAGGCGCACCGAGAAGTCGACGTATGGGGATTCCCGTGCGAAATGATCCGATGGGGGTTTGGAGGATTCGATGGAGCAGCCGATCGCGGTGATCGGGGCCGGCATCGCCGGTCTGGCGGCGGCCGAGGCGTTGCGTGACGCGGGCCGATCGGTCGAGGTCTTCGACAAGGCGCGCGGGCCCGGCGGGCGCATGGCCACACGGCGAGATGAGTCCGACGCTTTTGATCATGGCGCCCAGTATTTCACCGCGCGCGAGCCGGCGTTTGCCGCCCAGGTCGAGGCCTGGACGCAGGCGGGCGTCGTCGCCGAGTGGACGGGGCGCTTCGGGCGCCTGGCGGGCAGGTTCATCGCCGAGAAGCCAGCCCGGCCGCGTTATGTGGGCACGCCGCGCATGAGCGCGCTGACGCGGCATC
>JAGQJJ010001060.1 GCA_020430675.1 Myxococcales bacterium | reverse complement strand
TCGCCGACGTGCAGCAATCGGCCTGCTACCGCGACGCCTGGCGCGCGCGGCGCCTGCTGCGGCAGATGGTGGCCAGCGGCGCGGTCGAGCCGCTGGGCGAGGACCAGTACCGCAAGACCGAGCGGGCGGTGCCGAGCTGCGCGTTCGAGACGCTGGCGACCGTCCCGAAGCGCACGCGCCCCGCTCGCGAGGCGAAGCCGGTCGCGCCGGCGCCGAGCCCGCGGGGGCGGAAGGCGCGCTCGAGCGCGCCGGCGGATGCCGCCGAGCTGGTCGGCGTCGAAGGCGGCCAGGAGGTCTGGCGCAGCTCGCTCAAGGACTTCCTGGAGGCCAACGCCGAAGACCCGGAAGCCTGCGCCCAGGTCGAGGCGCTGCGGCGCGTCGGCGACGAAGTTGCGCTGGGGGGTGGGGCGGCCGCCGAGCTGACCGTGCGCCGAGTGCGCCCGCTGCGATCCAAGCCCGCCGCGCCCCGAGCCAAACCAGCCGAGCCCGAAGCACCCGCCGTCGGGCCCGATTGGGCGGCGATGGCGGCGATTCCCGGATTCGGGCGGTTGACGTCGGCCTGGCCCATGCCCCGCTACCTCGTGGGCCTGCAAGACCACCAAGGCGCGCCGATCGCGCTGCACTTCTTCCAGACCACCGAGGCGCAGAAGAACGCGCTGCGCAACGCGCGCTACATCGCGCGGTGGAACGGCGCGGGCGCCCGGGCGTGGCACGGCAAGGTGTCCAGCTCGCCGACGCAGCTTCTCGAAAAGCTGATGCAGGACTACCCCGGCGCGGAGTTTGTGGTCCACGTCGACGAGGGCCTCGCCGAGCCGCTGAAAGACGCGGAGAAGCCGGCGACCGTCCCGAAGCCTGCGCAGCCGGCGCCGGCGGAGCGGGGCGCGCTCGCGGAGATGGCGTCGGCCTCGGCGCCGGCGGCCCCGGTGACGCCCGAGGTGTGGGACCAGGTCTTCGGGCCCACGCCGCCCGCGCGGCTCGCCAAGCTGCCCAAGGCGTTCAAGGACGCCATCGTCGCGGTCACCGACGAATGGACGGCGAGCAACCGCAAGCACTACGCCGACCCCCTCGGGCTGTATCGGCGCTTCGCCGGGCCCATCGAGGAGACGCAGACCGTCGGGGCGTCGACCATCTGGCGCGCCGGTGACCTGGTCTTCGGTGCGCCCATCGGGGCGAGCGATGCGGAGGTGTTCGAGGCGTTCATCGGCGAGCAGGCGATGCACGCGCTGCGCGACGTGCCCGGCACGGACGCGGAACGGGCCCGCGCGATGATGGTTCTGGCGCGGCTGATGCGAGCGGAGCTGCGCAAGAACGTCGGCGGCAAGTTCAAGATCGAGCGGCGCCCGGCCCAGCCATCCGAGCCCGAGCAGGCCGAGCCGGTCCTCAAGGTTCGCCAGGTCGGGTTCGACATCGTCGAGCGCGCTGAGGCGAGCATCAACGAGCTGTTCGAGTCGGCGATCGCGCGCAGGAAGCTGGTCGGCCGGGCGGCCGAGGCGGTTCGGTACGAAGTCCGGGGGTTGCTCAGTGGCCTCAAGGCCTATCTGACGTTCAACCGCTCTTGGGCCAGCGATGCCAAGACGGGGGCCCATCTCCGCAAGTACATCCGCGGCGAGCTGGCCGCCCATCTCCCGGACCGTTTCAAGGAGCGGGACATCGAGGGCCTGACCAATGCCCTCATCAAGCGGTTGGAGACCGCCAAGGAAGGGCTGGACCGGGCCGAGATGGTCGCCGCTCAACAGGCGGCGTCCGCCGAGCGGCCCCGCCGCGGCGCACGTCGCTCTGCCACGGCGACCGCAGGCAAGGCGAAAGCGGCTGCATCCCCGACGCCGGCCGCAGTTCCGGCCGCAGCTCCGCGCGCACCGACCCCGGCACCGGCTGGCGCGGGCGGGCTCGTCCGCGTCGAGATGTCCGATCTGG
>JAGQJJ010001059.1 GCA_020430675.1 Myxococcales bacterium | reverse complement strand
TGGCCGGGCGAAGGCGAGTGGCAAATACGAGACTGTTCGGTCACGATTGAATACAGCGCGCCCCCCGGCGCACAACGGGTGCTGCTCGCCGGGCAGTTCACCTGCCTCGACGACAACCGCTGCTGGGGCGATGGCGCGGTGCCGCTCGACCGCCAGGGCGGGTTGTTCTCAACGACGCTCGAACCCGGGCCGCGCCTCGCGCCCGGGGGGTTGTACGCCTACAAGCTGATCGTCGACGGCAACTGGATCCTCGACCCCGCCTCGACGCATCACGCTTATGACGGCGCCTGCGTCAACAGCGCGGTGCATATGCCCGATTGCGACGCGCGACCCGAGATCATCGCCCAGCGGCTGCGGCACCCCGAAGCCGGCGCGGTGCAGGCCGAGTTCGACCTGCGCGCGGCCATCGACGAGGTGCCGATCGACACCATCGAGGTCACCCTCGACGGCGAGGCCCTGCCCTTCCGGCACACCGGCGACGGCCATTTTGTCACCCGCGCCGATGGCCTCGCCGCCGGCAAACACCGGCTGCGCCTGCGCGCCACCGACGCCTCGGGCCGCGCCGCGGCACCGGTCGATCTGCCCTTCTGGGTGGAGGACGAAGCCTTCGACTGGCGCGATGGCGCGATGTACCTGCTGTTCATCGACCGTTTTGCCAATGGCGACCGCGCCAACGACGGCCCGGTGGGCGATCCGGTGCTGCCCATCGCCGACTGGCGCGGCGGCGACCTCGAAGGCGCGCGCCAGGTGCTTGAGACCGGCTATTTCGAGGCCCTTGGCGTGCGCTCGATCTGGCTGAGCCCGGTGAACGCGCAGGTCGACGGGCACTTCCCCGAGCGCGACGGCGACCACCGCATCACCGCCTATCACGGCTATTGGCCGGTGCGCGGCACCGAGGTCGACGCGCGCTTCGGCGGCGATGAAGCGTTGCGTGCTTTTGTCGAAGCGGCCCACGCCCGGGGCATTCGAGTGCTGCTCGATCTGATCAACAACCAGATTCACGAACAGCACGTCTACAACCGGGCGCACCCCGAGTGGTTCCGCACCGGCTGCGTCTGTGGCATCGACCCTGAGTGTGGGTGGAGCCAACGCCCGCTCGACTGCCTGTTTGCCAGCTATCTGCCTGACATCGACTGGCGGCGGCCCGACACGCAGGCGCAGTTCATCGCCGATGCCATCAACTGGCTCGATGCCTTCGACGTCGATGGCTTCCGCGTCGACGCGGTGAAACACGTCGAGACCACCTCGATCTATAACATGCGCGCCGAGCTGCGGCGCCGGTTCGAGCAGGGCGGCGAGCGCATCGTGATGTTCGGCGAGACCGCGGTGACCGAGGGCGATGTGTACGACGGGCCCTGCGGCGAGCATTACAGCAATGGCTATGAGTGGGTCGAAGCCTATACCGGCGTGAACGGCCTCGATGGGCAGTTTGACTTCCCCACCCATCATCACATCCAGCATGGCTTGCTGACCGGCGAAGAGTCGTTTGTCGACATCGACCATGACATCGCCAAGATCGAGACGCGCTACGCGGCCAGCTCGACGCATGTGCAGTTCCTCGGCAGCCATGACAGCGAGCGCATGATGTCGCGCGCGGCGGGCGACCCGGCGGGCGGGTGCCGCTTCCCCGGCCCTGGGTGTGATCCGCTGCCGGGGTTGCCGGCCGATCCGGCGGTCTTCCAGCGCATCAACCGGGCGCAAACGCTGCTTTGGACGCTGCCCGGCATCCCGCTTTTGTACTATGGCGATGAGATCGGCATGCCCGGTGGCAATGACCCCGACAGTCGGCGACCCATGCTGTGGACGCCGCCGCTGCTCGATGTGGGCATCACCAACGCCGAGCCGAACGGCGCCCAGCTGGGCTTGCGCGCGTGGATCGAAGCCCTGGCCGCCGCCCGGCTGGTGCGCCATCTG
>JAGQJJ010001058.1 GCA_020430675.1 Myxococcales bacterium | reverse complement strand
CGGCCGCCGCGCCCGGGGCGCGCCCGGTGCGCGGGGCTATCGCCGCCCGGCGCCCGCGCCGGTGCGCGCGGTGTCGCCCATCGTCGTCACCGTGCCGGCGCCCGTGCCCCAGTACGACCCGCAATACGAACCGCAGTACGCGCCCGCGCCGCTGGTCTATGGCGCCGAGCCGGCCAGCCCGGCGTATGAGGCGCCGGTCAGCGCACAATCGCAGGGCCTGGGCGCCGCGCCCGCCGCGACCGGCCCGGTGGCGGCCGACACCGCGCCCGGCGCCTCGCCCCTGGTCACGCCGCCACCCATGCTGGTGCCGAGCGCGCCCGCGGTCACCGAGGAGGCCCACGCCGCGTCGAGCTGGTTTCAGGGGTTGAAGCTGCGCGGCTCGTTCAGCCAATGGGACTACGCGCCCATCGATGACAAGCCCGAGCCCGTCTTTGCCGAGGGCCGCACGAGCGAGGTCTATGACATCGAGCCGCTGCGCCTGTACCGCTTCGACGCCGAGCTGTTCACCCGCTACGCGCGCATCGGCCTGACCTACGAGAGCAACCGCGGCCTCGACGTGGGCCCCGGCCTCGGCGACCTGTTCGGCCTGTTTGTCGCCGCGACCGGCGTGCCGGTGCTCGACCGCTTCTCGCTCGTCGCGCGCACGCTCGACTTCGAGCACGGCCACGTCACGCTGCTCGACGCGCAGACCGGCGAGACGGTCGAGCGCGCCCCCTTCCGCGTCGAGATGACCGACATCGACCTGCGCTACGCCTTCTCGGCCAACGGCTTCCTGTTCGGCGAGTACCTGGGCTATGCGCTGCCGCGCAACGTCTACCTGCAGATGGGCAACGGCGCCACCGAGCCGCTGCAGATCAGCGACCAGCTGCTCAAGGTTGAGCAGCGCCTCTTCAGCGTGGGCCTCGGCCTGCAATGGCCCGATGACGGCGAGGGCTTTCACGGCGCGCTCAGCGGCTCGCTTGGCATGGGCGATTACGACCTGCGCACGGTGAACGGCGGCGCCTTCCTCGACCACGGCGACCTGTTCGGCGCGCAGCTCGGCGGCCGGCTGGGCTATCGGCTGCCGCTGACGTCGACCCTGAGCCTGGGCGTTCGCGACGAGCTGACCGTGCGCTGGCTCGACCCGCTCGGCCTGCCCGACGGCGTGCGCCGCGACCTGCGCGGGCAGGGCGTCGACCTGACCGACCTGTCGCTGACCTTCGGCGTCACCGAGCTGATCAACACCGTCACCGTCGACCTGACGCTCAGCATCTGACCGCGTGCGCACATCCGTCGACCCCCCAGACGCGCCCGACGCGGCGCCGCTCACCGCTGAGAAGTCACCGCGCGTCGCGCCCGCGTGGGCGCCCGTGGCCGCGGCCACCGCGCTGTTGGTGCTGCTGGAGGCCGGCGGCCTGTCGTACCGCATGGCGCTGCCCGTCGACGCGCTCGGCGTGGCGGCGTGGGCCGGCGCGACCGCGGCGCTGATCGCCTCGGTGCTGCTGCTGCTCGACCTGCCGATGGGCCTGTTCGACGGTCTCTTTGCGCGCGCCGCCGAGAGCCGATTGGGGCGTCCGCTGGCGCTGATCGCGTTCATGTTTGCGCTGGCCGCGTTTGTCGCCGATCTGGCGCTCTACGCGCGGCTGTACCCCGGCTATCACGCGCTGCTCGGCCTGGGCGCGCTGACCGCGGCGCTCAAGGCGATGCGCCTGTTGGTGCGCCGCATCGGCCCCGTCGCTCGGCCGCGCCGCGCGGTGTCCTTTGGCGTCGCGATCGCGCTGATCGGCGCTGCGCACGGCCTCCTTGCCTGGCGCGAAGACGCCCGGGGCGCCCTGAGAGCGCAAGGCGTGCTCGGCGCCGATCTGGGCTATGTCTGGTCGGCGCTGAGCGATGTGGACGGCGACGGCGACGGCTTCCTGCTCGGCGGCTCGGACGA
>JAGQJJ010001057.1 GCA_020430675.1 Myxococcales bacterium | reverse complement strand
CCGTCTTCGCGCCGCACCTCCGCCTGCCCCACGCCGACCACGCGCTCGACGCGCTCGCCGATGCGTTCGCGCGCGCGCCCTTCGACCTGCGCCGCCCGCCCCTGCTCCGGGTCATCCTCGCCCGGCTGGCCGGCAAACGCTCGGGTCTCATACTCGTCTGGCATCACATCGCGACCGATGCCTGGTCGATCAGCACCATGCTTCGCGCCCTCGACGACGCGTATCGGTCCGATGGCACGGAGGCAGCGGCCGACGCGCCGCCGAGCTATGTGGCGATCATGGCATCGCGGCGTATGACCGCGGCGCAGCGCGAAGCCCATCGCGACTGGTGGCGGGCCCACCTCGCCGACGCCGAGCCGCTCGACCTGCCGCTCGATCACCCGCGAGGGGCGCGCGCGCCGCAGGGCGCGCTGCACGGCTTTGCGCTCGACCCATCGCTCTCCCGCGCGATCGATGAACTGGCTCGGGCGACGGGCACCAGCGCGTTTGCCGTGCTGGCGACGGCGTGGGCGACGGTGCTGCGCCGGCAGACCGGTCAGGCCGCGCCCTGCGTGGGCGTCATCACCAGCGGCCGCAGCGAGCCCGGCGCCGAAGCGGCGGTCGGGTTCTTCGTCGAGACGCTGCCCGTGCACTTTGTGTCGAGCGACACGTCGAGCGTCGCCGATGCCATCGGCGAGGCCCACCGGCGGGTGCAGGGCGCGCTCGAACATCAGCACCTGCCCTTGGGCGAGATTCTGGCCACGGCGCCGTCGACCGGCCGCGAGTCTGCCGACGCCATCGAGCCGTTGCTGCGGGCGACGCTGGTGCTCGAAGACGCTGCGTGGGCCTCGCCGCGCTTTGCCGACGCGCCGGCAGTTGCCATCGGCGAGTCGATCAGCGGCGATGTGGGTGACACGGCCAAGTTCGAGCTTTCGCTGGTCCTGATCCGCGAGGCGGATAGTTACCGGGGGTCGCTGGAGTTCCGGGCTGACCTCTTCGAGCGGTCGACCGTCGAGCGGCTGGCCGCGCACCTGGGCATGGCATTGGTCGCGATGGTCGAGGCACCGGCGCAGCGTCTGGCGGACGTGGCGGTCAACCCCCCGGCCGAGCGCGCCCTGCTCGCCGAATGGAATGACACCGCTCGGCCCTTCCGCGACGATGCCTGCATCCATGCACTCTTCGCCGAGCAGGTCGAGCGCACGCCGGATGCCATCGCAGCGGTCTTTGAAGACGAAGAGATCAGCTATCGCGCGCTGTTCACTCGGGCCAATGCGCTGGCATGGCATCTGCGCGGACTCGGCGTGGGACCCGAAGTCCGGGTGGGCATCTGTCTTGAGAAGTCGATCGACGCGCTGGTGGCCATCCTGGGCGTCCTGGGCGCCGGCGCGGCTTATGTGCCGCTCGATCCATCGCACCCGCCCGGTCGCTTGCGGTTCATGGGCGACGACGCCGGGCTGGCTTTTGCCATCCACGCCGCGGCGACCTCTCCGTTTGCCTGCCCCACGGTTCAGTTGCCCGACGTGGCCCCCGCCGGGCGCGGCTTCCCGCCGAGCCATGTCGACCCATCAAACACCGCCTATGTCATCTACACGTCGGGCTCCACCGGCGCGCCCAAGGGCGTCGTCGTGCCCCACCGCGGGCTGGTGAACGTCGTTCAGGACGAGGTGGGGCGGTTGTGCATCGGCGCGCCGATGGCCGTCCTTCAGTTTGCGGCGCTCGCCTTCGATACCTCGGCCTCGCAGCTCTTCGGCGCGCTGGCCACCGGGGCGCGGCTGGTCCTGCCTTCGGCCGCCCAGCGGGGCGGCCGCGCGCTGCTCGACCTGCTGGCCCGGCACGCGGTCGATGTCGCCGACCTGCCGCCCGCCGTCCTGGCCGGCCTCGACGCGCTGCCCCCCGAAGCGCCCGGCCTGCTGATCGTCGGGGGCGAAGCGTGCCCG
>JAGQJJ010001056.1 GCA_020430675.1 Myxococcales bacterium | reverse complement strand
CCCCGATTGCCACCAACTATGATCCACCCGCTGGACCCGGGAGACCCCGGCCACTACGCGACCGCCTGGCGAACGAGCCAGGAGGTCGCGCATGGCGTTTCGGGAGGTCTCAGTGCTCCAGACCAGGGAGATCCTCAGGCGGTGGATGGCGGGCGAGTCGGCGCGTTCGATCCACCACAACACCGGCATCGACCGGCGCACGGTGCAGCGCTATGTCGAGGCGGCAGAGCTGGAAGGGCTGGCGGCAAGCTCGGCCGCGCGACCTGGAGCGGCCGCCGCCACGACGTCTGGGCGCTGGTCTTCACCGCGGTCGTCTCGCGGCACGTCTTCGTGTGGCTGACCGTGCGGCAGACGACCGAGGCGTTCATCGACGGCTGCGAAGCGGCGTGGCGCTTCTTCGGCGGGGTGTTCCCGGTGATGATCTCCGACAACGCGCCAGCGTGCATCACGACGGCCGACGCGCTAACGCCGCGGCTCAACGAGAGGTTCCTGGCGTACTGCCAGGCGCGGGGCTTCGTCTTCGACGCGGCGCGCAAGCGGCACGCCAAGGACAAGGCGCGCGTCGAGCGCAGCGTGTCATTCGTGCAGGAGTCGTTCTTCGCCGGCGAGACGTTTGTCGACCTCGAGGCGGCGCAAGAAGCGGCGACCGAGTGGTGTCATGCGGTCGGCCAACGCATCCATGGCACCACCCAGCGCCGGCCGTCCGAGGTCTTCGCCGCCGAGGAGCAGTCACTGCTGCCGCCGCCGCCGGCCGCTCCCTATGATCCGCCGCAGTTCTTCGACCCGAAGGTGCGCCGCGACGGCCATGTGCGGGTCGACAAGGCGCTGTACTCGGTGCCCGAGGGCCATATCGGCGAGGTCATCAAGGCCCGGGCGACGCGCGCGCTGGTGGTGCTCTCGACCCGCGCCGGCCAACCGCTGCGCACCCATCCGCGCGTTTCGCCCGGCGGACGCTCGACCCATGACGATGACATCCCGGGCCCGAAGCGCGCCTATGCCACGCGCGACGTCGATGTCTTCCGCAAACAGGCCGCCGCCGTCGGCCCGCACGCCGAGACCTACGTCGCGCGCCTGCTCGAAAACCCATTGCCGATGAGCCGCATGCGGCACCTCTACCGCTTCGGCGGCCTGCTGCGACGCTACGGCGCCGCCGTCGACGAGGCCTGCCGCCGCGCGCTGGCGTTCGACGTCGTCGATGTCACCCGCATCGCCAAGATGCTGGAGGAAGCCATCGACCGCCAGCCACCCCCCGACCCGCCATCGCCCGGCGCCGCCGTGCTCCGGCCGCGATTCGCCCGGCCCGTCGACCACTTCGCCACCCGCAGAGGAGACGACGATGAGTGACCAGATCCTGCGTGAAGCCATCGACCCCGAGCTGCGCCGCTGACCCGCGCGCTCAAGCTCTCGCCCATGCTCGACACCCTGCCCGAGCGCCTCACGCTCGCGCGCCAGCGCAAGCTGACCCACCAGGACTTCCTGATCCTCGTGCTTAGCGACGAAGTGCAGCGCCGCGCCCACAAATCCGCCGCCGACCGCGCCAGCAAGGGCCAGCTCGACCCGCAGATGCGGCTGGAGAACTGGGACGCCACCGCCCAGGTCACCTTCGACCAGCAGCTATGGAGCGAGCTGACCAGCCTGCGCTTCCTCGCCGCGAGGCATCACGTCCTCATCCTCGGCCCCGTCGGCGTCGGCAAGACCTTCATGGCCAACGCCCTCGGCCACATCGCGTGCCGGCGGGGCAAACAGGTCACCGCGTGGCGCACCGACCGGCTGCTCAAGCACCTCAAGGCCAGCCGGCTCGACAACAGCTACGACCGCGAGCTGCGCAAGCTCGTGTCGGTCGACCTGCTCATCCTCGACGACTTCTGCCTCGACCAGCTCGACGGCACCGAGAGTCGGGATGTCTACGAGCTGATC
>JAGQJJ010001055.1 GCA_020430675.1 Myxococcales bacterium | reverse complement strand
GTCGATGATCTCGATGGTCTGCCCGCCGCCGAAGACGAGCACGAAGCGCCCGGCATCGCCGATCGGCGCCGCGCGATGGCCCAGGCGCGGCTCGTCGAGCGGCGTCCGCTCGATCCAGGTCGTCGCCTCGGCGTCGATCCACACCACCCGCGTGCCCGGCTGCTCGGCGCCGTCGCTGCCACCGATCAGCAACACGCCGCCATCGACCGCCAGCGCCGCCGGGTTGATGAACGGGCCGGGCAGCAAGGTCTGGCCCGGCAGGAAGACGTCGCCGACCAGCCGCTGCAATCGCAGCAGCGGCGCGCCGTTGGGGTCGACCCCGCCGAGCAGCATCAGCGTGCCATCGGGCAGCGCCACCGTCGCGTGGGCCGCACGCGGCAGCGCGGTCTCGGGCGTCTGCGCGCCCAAAATGCGGCCCTGCTCGTCCACCCGAAGCCGCTCGCTGCCCAGCACCGTGCCGTCGTCGCTGCGGCCGCCGGCGATGAGCAAGAACGCCCCGTTGCCCTCGGGCGTGGGCAGCACCGTGGTGGTATGGCCCACTCTCGGGGTGGCCAGATCGCCCAGATTGGTCCATTGCTGCCGCGGTTCGAGCACCTGCACCCGCGCGCGCGCCCCCTCGCCGTCGAGCCGCGCTTCGCTGGCGCCGCCGATCGCCACCACCCGCCCGTCGGGCAGGGCGTCGACCGTGTGGCCGACAAGCCCCGGCCCGCGCAGCGACGCCTGCACCTCAAACGCCTGCGCCTCGATGTCATAGCGCTCGGTCGTGGCCAGCGGCGTGCCGTCCGCGCCGACGCCGCCGACGATGAGCACCGCGCCCGCCGCGGGCCACCACGTCGCGGTATGGCCCGAGCGCGCCTCGCCCAGCACGCCCACCGGCCGGAAGCGCAGGCAGCGCCCCGTCTCGCCGATGGCTGCCGTGCCTTCGGGGCAGCGGCGGGGCAGGAGGGCGGCGTCGGGCGGCCCGGCGTCGGGCAGGCCCACGTCGGCGACCCGCGCATCGGCCGGCACGCTCCGATCGGCCGCCATGTCCGGCATTTCGGTGCAGACCGCGCCCTCGTCGCCCCGCCAGTCGCAGTCATCATCGACGCCATTGCAACGCTCGACCGTCGCAAAGCAGGCCGGCGCGGTGTCGGCCTCGGCCGCGTCGGGCGGCGCCGCTTCGGGGAAGGGCGCCAGGGTGGGGGTGTCGATGCAGCCCAGCGCGCACGAAGCGAGCAGGCCGGCGGCAAGCAGGCGCAACACCACGGGCACTCCCTCGGGGGATCGCGCCGCGCCCCCCGGTCGACGGCGATGGGCGAGTATACCAGCGCCGCACCGGCCGCCGCGCCCGCGCGCAGCGCGACGCAGGCCAATCTGTCAAAGAGCATTGAAATCCCCGGCCGATTCCCGCTTTGCTCTCGCTGCGCGAGAGGTGGAGGCAGTCATGGTTCGTTGGTTCGTGGCGGGTGCATCCCTGGCCCTGGCAATGGTTTGTTTCGGGTGTGACGACGGCGGCAGCTCGTCGGGCGCCGACCGCGGCGCGGACCGCGGTCCCATCGCCGATCAGGAGGTCGAAGGCCCCGCGGTCGACGCCGAACCCGACGGCGAGGCCGAGATCGATGCCGGACCCGACGCCATCGTCGACGCCGAGCCCGACCAGGGCGCCGACGCGCGCATCGACGCCGCGACCGAGCGCATGATCGACACCTGCGAGCAGGCCTGCGGTCGCTACGCCGAGTGCGGCCGCCTGGCCGACCGCTTCGGCGATGAGGCGACCTGCCTGCGCCAATGTGGCCGCATCGCCCGCAATGGTCGGCCCGACACCTGGTTCGACTGCCTCGAAGAAGAGACCTGCGGCTTGATGCACCTGTGCCCGGTGCCGCCGCTCACCCCGCTGACGTGTCAGGAGATTTGCGACCAAACGGTCACCTGTGAAGC
>JAGQJJ010000104.1:6734-9235 GCA_020430675.1 Myxococcales bacterium | reverse complement strand
AGACGCGGGCGCTGGCGGTGGGCGTCGCCGCGGCCGGCGCGCGCTCGCCGCGGGCTTCGAGGCGGGCGGCGGCGAGCTGGCCTTCGACGCGCAAGAGCGCAAATTCACGACGAAAAAGGTCCAGCCAGGCCACCAGTCGCTGGGTCTCGTCCCAGGCGGCGGCGGCCAGTTCACGCGGGGCCTCGACACCGGGCGGCGCGGCGGCGCGAAGGGCCACGACAGCGTCGCGCAGACGCTTGAGGCCGTCGGTCGCGGTGGCCAATCCGGCGCGTTCGGCGCGCTCGATCAGCGCCGCAAGCTCGTCGGGCAGGTCGGCGTCGGGGTGGGCCAGGCCGGCGACAAAGAGCTGGTCGATGGCGTCGGTCAGGTCATCGAGCAGCCGCGCCAGCAGCGGGCCGTCGGCGACCACGTCGGCCAGCGCCGCCTCCGCGCTCATCGGCGCGCCCCTTCGAGGCTCTCCAGCGACAGGTGCACCGTGTGGCGCGTGCCGCCGCGGCGGGCGGCGAGCTGGATGGGCTCGGCGTAGACCGCCGTCCACGGCATGAGGCGCAGGCGGTCATCGGCCACGCTGAGCCGGCCGAAGAGGCCATCGGGTCGCGGCGCGCGGCCGCCTTTGCCGGGCCCGAAGATGCGCTCCAGGTTGTCGACCAGCAGGTTGTTTTCGCGGCGCAACGGCACGTGAACATCGAGCGGCGCGCCGTGGCGGTCGCGGGCCTCGGCGGTGGCCTGCCCACGCTTGGTGTCGGTGCGCACCGGATCGACGGCGGCCGGCTCGATGTAGACCAGCGGCGGGCCGTCGCCGCCGATGGGCTGCACCTCGGCGCGGCGCAGGCGCTCGACCAGGGCCGTCCAATCGGCGGCGGCGAAGGCGTCGTAGGCATGCCCGCCGCGCCAGGCGCTGGGCGTCAGCTCCAGCTCGCGGTGCAGGCTGAGGCGGCCGTCGGACGACTTCTTGGCCTTGGTGAAGCGCCAGGCGCCGTGGGCCAGGGCGCTCACCTCCAGGTCCAGTTCATCGTTGACCGGCATGCGCATCAAGCGCTGCGGGTCGTCGCCGAAGTACATGGTGGGGCGCGCCGAGCTGACCTGCAGCACCTCGTTGCTGTCGACCGCGGAGAAGTGGATGGTCACGCCGACAAAGCCGGTGTCGCTGACCCAGCCGGTGGCGCCCAACGCTTGCAGGTCGAGCGGGGCGTCGAGCAGGGCAAAGCTGCGGCGCGCCTGGCCGATGAGGCCGAGCATGTCATCGGGCAGCGCGCCCTCGGCCAGCCGGGCCCGCGTGCGGCGCACCAGCAGCCACAAACGGTTGATCGTGCTGCGAAAAGCGCCCATCTCAAAGAGCGGATCGCGGTCGAGGGCGCGGGTGATCTGGGTCGAGAGCGCGTTGACGGTGCGCGACAGCGTGATGAGCCCGGCGCTGTGCGCGGTCTGTTCGAGCGCCAGCAGCTCGTCGGCGCTGGCCTTGCTCACGCGCTGAAGGCCCTGCAACCCCAGGCGCAGCAGCAGCGCGTCAAAGGCGTCGAGCGCGTCGGCCATGCGGTCGAGCTGCTCGACGGTGCGCTTGGGCAGCGCGTCGTCGGTCACGCGATGATCCGGCCGACGTGCTCGGCGAGCTGCTTGGGCGTCATCGCGGCGACGAACCAACCACAGCCCGCCAGCTCGCGCGCGAAGCGCTCGTCGTAGACGGGGCGGCAGTCGGCGTCGAGCGCGCAGAGGCCCAGGCCGCGCACGCCGGCTTCGTCGAGCTTCTTGGCCAGCGCCAGGCACTCGGCGCGCTCGCCCCAAAGGTACCAGTCGCTCAGCAGGGCAAAGATCGTGCGGCGCGGTTCGCTGATCAGGTCGGCGCAATAGCGCATGGCCGGCAGCATCTGCGTGCCGCCGCCGAGCTGGCAGCCCATCAGCACTTCGAGCGGGTCGTGGGCCAGGTGCGAGACGTCGACGAGGCGGTGATCCCAGAGCACGAGGTGCACTTCGATGGATGGGAGGGTGCTGAAGATGGCGGCCATCACGGCGCTGTGGATGAGGCTGTCGGTCATCGAGCCCGACTGGTCGACGGCGATGATGATGCGCCAGGGGCTGCGCTGGCGCTGGCGGTGCTTGAAGTCGATGCGGTCGGCGATGATGCGCTGGCGCTCGGTGTCGAAGTTCTTGAGATTACGGCGGATTGTGCGCGTCCAGTCCGCGTTCTTGAAGCTGCGCACCGGCGAGCGATGGCGCGGCGAGAGCGGGCCGGTGAGCGCCGGTTGACACTCGCTTTGCAGCCGGGCGGCCAGGCGGTTGACGATCTGGGCGACGATCTCGCGGGCGGCGGCGAGCACGTCGGCTTTCATCAGATGCTTGAACTGCAAGATGGCTTTGAGCAGGTCATCGTTGGGCTCGGCGCGGCGCAGGACCTCGGCGTCGGTGACCAGCTCGTGCAGGCCGTAGCGCGTGAGGGCGTCGCGTTCGAGCACCTGCACGGCCTCGCGCGGGAAGAGGGCGCGCACGCCGTCGAGCCAGGCGGG
>JAGQJJ010000104.1:0-6722 GCA_020430675.1 Myxococcales bacterium | reverse complement strand
TCAGGCCGCTGCCGCCGCCCTGGGCGGCCTGACGGTGGCTGCGCTGCTCGTGTTCGCGTTCGTAGAGGTAGCTGAGCGGCGTCTCGATGGCCCGGGCCTCGCCGAGCAGCGCCGCCAGATCGCCGGTCGCGGCGGCGCTCAAGCGGTCGAAGCCGAGCTGCTCGTCGGCCGCCGCGCCCAGGATCAGCCGCCAGCGCAGCGCCTGCTCGACCCGGCGGGCGTCGGGCGCGTCGTCATCCGCGGGCGGCGAGGGGTCGTGCATCGCGCAGACGGTAGTTCATCTCGCCCGGCGCAACCAGCCATTCGGCCGCGCCTTGGCCGGCCCGACGCGGCGGTGGTTGACATGGCCCCCGGATTCGCGGTCCAACCCGCCGCACGGTATTCGCACACGGTGCTGGGGAGCAGCCGATGTTGTTTGAGAAGGTGATGATCGTCGGGGTCGCGCATGTCGAGGCGCCGCATCGCATCGCGTCGACGGTGTTCGAAGAGCGTCTCGCCGAGACGATCGCGCGGCTCGGCATGCGCCCCGATCCGCTGCGCGCCCTGGCCGGCATCGAGGCGCGGCGCTGGTGGGACGAGGGCGTCGAGCCCGATGAGGCGGCGGCGCTGGCGGGCGAGAAGGTGCTGGCGCAGACCGGCATCGACCGCGCGCGCGTCGGGGTGATCTTCAATACTTCGGTCTGCCGCGAGTATCTCGAACCCTCGACGGCGTGCATGGTGCACGGCCGGCTGGGCCTCTCGCCCGATTGCGCCAACTACGACCTCGGCAACGCCTGCCTGGCCTTCCTCAACGCCATGGAGCTGGCCGGCACGATGCTCGAGCGCGGCGCGATCGATTACGCGCTGGTGGTCGATGGCGAGGGTTCGCGGAACGTGCAGCAGTCGACCCTGGCGCGGCTGGCCCGGCCCGAGACCACGGCGGCGGACTTCCGGGCGGAGTTCGCCACCTTGACCCTGGGCTCGGGCGCGGTGGCCATGCTGCTCTCGCGCGAAGACCTGCACCCCGAAGCGCATCGGATTCGCGGCGGGGTGAGCCAGGCGGCGACGCAGTGGAGCCACCTGTGCCGCGGCACCCTCGACAAGATGACCACCGACACGGCGACCCTGCTCACCGAGGGCGTCTCGCTCGCCATGCGCACCTGGCAGGCGGCGCAGAAGGTGCTGGGCTGGTGCGATGAGGTGCTCGACCACCTCGTGCTGCATCAGGTCAGCAAGGTGCACACCCACAAGCTGTGCCAGACGCTGGGGCTCAACCCCGACAAGGCGATCCTGACGTTCCCCGAGATGGGCAATGTGGGCCCGGCGGCGGTGCCGATGACCCTTTCGGCGGGCGTCGAGGCGGGCACCATTCGCGCCGGTGATCGGGTGGCGCTGATGGGCATCGGCAGCGGTCTCAACGTCTCGATGATGGAGATCATCTGGTGATGCGGCCCCCGAAGCGTTTGCCATCGCGGGCCTCGACAGGGGGGTCCGCTTGAAGCTCGATCGTGCCTTGTATCCCTTCGACAGCCACTTCTTCGAGGTCGAAGGCGGCCGCATGCATTATCTCGACGAGGGTCAAGGGCCCCCGTTGGTCATGGTGCACGGCAACCCGACATGGAGCTTCTATTACCGCAACCTCGTGATCGCATTGCGGGATCGGCATCGTTGCATCGTGCCGGATCACATCGGCTGCGGCCTGAGCGACAAACCCGCGGCCGATGCCTATGACTATACCCTCAGCCGGCGGGTGGCCGACCTCGAAGCGCTGTTGACCCATCTGGACTTGGGGCCGGTGACGCTGATCGTGCATGACTGGGGCGGTGCCATCGGCTTCGGCTGGGCGGCGCGCCACCCGCAGCAGATCGCGCGGCTGGTCATCCTCAACACCGCGGCGTTTCACAATCCGCGCGGCTGGAAGATCCCGCCTTCGCTGCGCCTGGTGCGCGACACCGCGCTCGGCGCGCTGCTGGTGCAAGGCTTCAACGCCTTCTCGGCGGGCGCCACCCGCATGGCGGTGAAAAAGCCGCTGCCGGCGGCGGTGCGGCGCGCCTATACCGCGCCCTACGACTCATGGAAGCATCGCATCGCCACGCTGCGCTTCGTGCAGGACATCCCCTTGTCGGAGCACGACCCGGCCTGGGCGCCGATCAGCGAGGCATCGGCGGGCCTGGCGCATTTCACCGAGACACCGGCGCTGATTTGCTGGGGCGAGCGTGACTTTGTCTTCGACGCGCCTTTTCTTGCCGAATGGGAGCGCCGCCTGCCCAACGCGCAGGTGCATCGCTTCCCCGAGGGCGGCCACTACGTGCTCGAAGATGAGGGCGATGCCATCCTCGGTCACATCGAAGCCTTCTTCTTGGCCCACCCGGTCTCTGAAGAGGGGAAGCGATGATCGGGCGACCGCTGCTGCCCGCCGACGCGCCGTGCAATATCGCGCGGGCGCTGGTCGAGATGGCCGAGCGGCAGCCCGAGACGCCCGCGATCTACTACCCAGAGAAGCGACGCGGCGATGGCACCCGAGACTACTCGCGATACACCTATCGCGAGCTGGATGATCGCTCCGATGCCATCGCCCGGGGCCTGCAGGCGGTGGGCATCGGGCCGGGCGTGCGCACCGCGCTGATGGTGCGGCCCTCGCTCGACTTTTTTGCCTTGTTTTTCGGCATGTTCAAAGCAGGCGCCGTACCGGTGCTGGTCGACCCGGGCATTGGCATCAAACGCTTGAAAGAATGTCTCGACGAAGCCGAGCCCACCGCGTTTGTGGGCATTCCGGTGGCGCAGCTCGCCCGGGTGCTGCTCGGCTGGGGCAAAAAGACGATCAAGACCCGGGTGACCGTCGGCCGGCGATGGCTTCTGGGCGATGTCACCCTCGACGATGCCATCGCGACCGGCGCGGCCGGGGCGGGCCAATGGCAGATGGCTGAGACCCGGGCGGGCGAGCTCGCGGCCATCCTGTTCACCAGCGGCAGCACCGGCGTGCCCAAGGGCGTGATGTACGAGCATCGCCACTTCGCCGCGCAGGTGGAGCTGATCCGCACCGCCTATGACATCCAGCCCGGTGAGATCGACCTGCCGACCTTCCCGCCGTTTGCGCTGTTTGACCCGGCGCTGGGCATGACGACCGTCATCCCCGAAATGGATCCCACCCGGCCGGCGTCGGTCAACCCGGACAATCTCTTCGAGGCGGTGCGCACCTTTGGCGTGACCAACCTGTTCGGCTCGCCGGCGCTGCTCGACACCGTCAGCCGCGCCGGGGCCGCGCGCGGGGTCAAGCTGCCGACGCTCAAGCGGGTGATCTCGGCCGGCGCGCCGGTCTCGCCCGAGGTGATGGCGCGCATGTTGAGCCTGCTGCCCGACGGCGCGCGCATCCACACGCCGTATGGTGCGACCGAGTGTCTGCCGGTCGCCACCGTCGACAGCGCGTTGATCCTGAGCGAAGCGCGGGCCAAGACCGCCGCGGGCGCCGGGGTTTGCGTGGGCACGCCGCTGGTGCAGAACGATGTGCGGGTCATCCGCTGCGACGATGGCCCGATCGAAGCGTGGCGGGCCGAGCTGGAGGTGCCTTCAGGCGAGGTCGGCGAGATCACCGTGCGCGGCCCCACGACAACGCAGGCTTATTACGGCCGCGCGGCCTCAACCGCCTTGGCCAAGATTCGCCACCCCGATGACCCCGAAGGCTGGCTGCGCCATCGCATGGGCGATCTGGGCTATTTCGACGCGGACGGTCGCTTGTGGTTCTGCGGCCGCAAGAGCCATCGCCTCGAGACGCAGGCCGGGCCGATGTATACCGTGCCCTGCGAGATGGTGTTCAACGCGCACCCCGCGGTGCGGCGCAGCGCCCTGGTCGGCGTGCCGGCGGGCGATGATGTGCGGCCGGTCATCCTCATCGAGCGGGACGCCGCCGGCCCCGAATTGAGCGAGGCGGCCTTGGTCGCCGAGCTGCGCGCCCTGGCCGAACGCTTTCCGCATACGCGGCGCATCGACACCTTCCTGACGCACCCGGCCTTCCCGGTCGATATTCGCCACAACGCCAAGATCGACCGGCCCCAACTGGCGCAATGGGCGGCGCGGAGGCTCAAATGAGGGCGCTGGTGACCGGCGGCGGCGGCTTTCTGGGCGGCGCCATCATCGATCGCCTGCTCGCCCGCGGCGTCGAGGTGCGCAGCCTGGCCCGCGGGCAATATCCGGCGCTCGAAGCCAAGGGCGTCACCGCGCTGCAGGGCGACCTCGCCGATGAAGCCACGGTGCGTTCGGCCGCGGCGGGATGCGATGTGGTCTTTCATGTGGCCGCGCGGCCGGGGGTCTGGGGCCGCTTCGACGACTTCTACCGACCCAATGTGCTCGGCACTCGGAACGTCATCGCCGCCTGCCGCGAGCACGGCATCGGCAAACTCGTCTACACCAGCACCCCCAGCGTGGTGCACGCGGGCGGTGACCTCGAAGGTGTCGATGAGTCGGCGCCTTATCCCGAGCACTTCGAGGCCCATTATCCGGCGACGAAGGCCGAGGCCGAGCAGGCGGTGCTCGCGGCGCACGGGGCCGAGCTGGCGACGGTGGCGCTGCGCCCGCACTTGATCTGGGGCCCGGGCGACAACCACCTCATCCCGCGCATCGTCGCGCGGGCCAAGGCGGGGCGGCTGCGCCTGGTGGGCGCGCCGCCGGGACCGACGATCGACACGACCTATATCGACGACGCCGCCGACGCCCATCTGCTGGCTTTCGACCGGCTCGCGCCGGATGCGCCGTGCGGCGGGCGGGCCTACTTCATCAGCCAGGGCGATCCGCAGCCGGTGTCGGTGGTGATCAACGGCATCCTCGCCGCCCATGGTCTGCCGCCGTGCGAGCGCTGGATCTCGGCCCGCGCGGCCTATCGGGTGGGCGCGCTGCTCGAGTTTGTCTTTCGCATGTTCCGCGCGCGCCGTGAGCCCCCGCTGACCCGCTTCGTGGCGCGCCAGCTCGCGACGGCCCATTGGTACGATCTGACCGCGGCGCGCCGCGATTTGGGCTACGCGCCGCACGGCACGGTCGCGGACCGGCTGGCCGAGCTCAAGACGATCGTCGAGCGCACCGGCGCCGTCTGATCTCGGCGCGACCAAACGCCGTCGGTTCCCAACCGAGGACTGTTCCCGGTGCTGGCAAGGACTGGTACTGTTCGAGGGTGGCAGAGCCCTCGATCAGCCTCGGTCCCTTCGATCTGCTCTCCGTCGCCGGACGCGGCGCGACCGGCGAGGTGTGGCGCGCCGTGCACCGCGCGCAGGGGTTGCCGGCGGCGGTGAAGATCATCACCGCGCCGCACGGGGGCGCGACCGAGGTGCGGCGCCATCTGGCCCGCGAAGTGCGCGCCGTGGCGCGGCTCGACCACCCCGGCATCGTGCGCCTCTTCGACCAGGGTGAACTGCCCGCGTCGGTGGCCGAAAAGACCGGGCGCTTCGCCGCCGACACGCCCTATCTGGTGATGGCCTGGGTCGAGGGCGGCACCCTCGGCGAGCAGGTCGGCCGCCTGGCCTGGCCGACGATGCGGGCCACACTCCTCGCGCTGCTCGACGCGCTGGGCCACGCCCACGCCCGCGGCGTCGTGCACCGCGACCTGAAGGTGGCTAACGTGCTGCTCGGCCCCGGCGGGCCGGTGCTCACCGACTTCGGCGTCGCGGTCGCGCTCGACACCGACCGCAGCGGTGAGCGCAAGACGGCGGGCACGCCCAACTACATGGCGCCGGAGCAGATTCGTGGCGACTGGCGCGCCGTGGGCCCGTGGACGGACCTGTACGCGCTCGGTTGCCTCGCCTACGCCCTGGCCAGCGGGCGCACGCCGTTTGCCGGCCGCGGCGCGCGTGGCGTCATGGCTGCCCACCTCACCGTGCCCGTGCCGCGGTTGATGACGCTGGTCGCGCTGCCCCTTGGCTTCGAAGACTGGCTGCTGCGCCTGCTCGCCAAGTCACCGGCCGAGCGTTTTCGGTTTGCCGCCGATGCCGCGGTGGCCCTGCGCGCGCTGAACGATGACATGGGCGACATCTCGGCGTCGATCGAGGGCGTCGACTCGACCAGCATCGACGAAGACGCGACCGTCTTCGAGCCGCCCGCCTTCGTGCCGGTCAGCGAGACGGCCTGGGACGCTGGCCCCACCGCCGATGGTCGCCCGCCGCCGCCCGCCGACTGGCGCCGCCCCGACCCGCCGCTGCCGGCCGCACCGCTGCGAGGCACGGGGCGCGCGTTGTTTGCCCTGCGCGAGCCGCTGCTGATCGGGCGCGAGGCCGAGCGCGATCATCTATGGGCGGCCCTGCGTGCGGTGGCCGCTGGCGAGGGCGCCGGGCTGGTATTGATCGAAGGCGCTTCCGGCACCGGCAAGTCGCATCTGGCCACCTGGCTCGCCCGCCGGGCCCACGAACTGGCGGTGGCCGAGCCGTTGCGCGTGACGCACGACCACCCCAACGGCCCGTCCTGCGGCCTGGGGCCCATGCTCGCGCGCCATCTGCGCACGCAGCGGCTCGAAGGCGAGGCGCTGATCACCCGCGTGCAGGCCGGTCTGGCGCCGGTCATGCCGGTCGAAGCCGAGCTGTTCCCCGCGCTGGCCGCCGCCACGCGCCCCGACCATCGGGTCGATGGGCCAACGCCGGTGGCGCTGGGCTCGCCGCGCGAGCGCTACGAGACCATCTGCCGTGGCCTGGGCGTGCTCGCGGATCGCCGGCCGCTGCTGATGGTGGTCGACGACGCGCAATGGGGCGAAGACGCCCTGCGATTTG
>JAGQJJ010001054.1 GCA_020430675.1 Myxococcales bacterium | reverse complement strand
TTGTACGATAGCCGCTCGGGGCGAGTGGTCGCCGAGCTGGGCGACCGGCTGAAGGAGGTGCGCTTCACGACCGATGGTCGCCATCTGCTGGTCGTCGGCGCAAGCGTGCGGGTGCTCGACGCGGAGACGGGCGCCACGCTCGCAGAAGTGCCCGCGACGAAGTCTCTGGTCGCGCTCTCACCCGATGGTCAGTGGATCGCGGCAGCCAGCGAGAATTCCATGGCCGTGCAGGTCTTGCGGGTGGCCTCGCCCGGTTCTCATTTCACGCTGCCGATGTTCTCGAACACCCCCGTCCGATACCTGGCGTTTGCACCCGATGGCCGGCATCTGATCGTCGCCGGGGATTCCCTTCCGTGGCTGGCCATCATGCCCTTTCCCCTCACCCGCGAAGCGCTCCAGGCGGCGATCTGTACCCGAGACCGCGAGGCATGGGGCCGCGTCGGCGCCGACTGCGCGGGGGCGAAGTGATGCGCCTTCGCGTCGGGTGGCTCGGCGCGTTGCTGCTGCTCTGCGGCGCCGCGCGCGCCGAGTCGCCGTCGGCCCTCGACCTCGCCGTCGCCGCCAATCGTGGCCCAGGGCCGGATCTCGACGCCCGAACACAGGACGGCCTCGCCGCCGTATTGCGCGACAAAGGCCGCGCGCGGGAACGGGTCGCGCAACGCATCGCGCGCCTTCGATTCGAGCGAGGCGGGGGCGCTCATGCGCGCCTGACCGACCGCGCCGACCTGCAAGGGCGCCTGGCCATCCTCTCGATCCGCGGGCCCGGTGAGACGCCCTCGGCGCTGTTCGAGCGCCGTCGTGCCTTCCTGCGCACCCAGATCGCCTGGTTGACGCAGCTCATCGATCGCGAGGCCGGGCCCGACGCGCCCGATGTTGTTGATGTGGCGCAGGTGCAGGCGGCGCTGCCCGAAGGCGCGGCGCTGTTCGAGCTGGCCTCGTACCACGCACCGGACGCCGGGCGCCGGTACGCGGCCTATGTACTGGAGCGCACCGGCGCGCCCGTCTTTGTCGACCTCGGCCCGGCCGAGCCGATCGAAGTGGCCGCCGATCACCTGCGCGCCGCCGCGCGGGACGCCGGACGAAGCGATGTGCCCCAACAGGCCCGCGCCTTGGCCGACCTGTTGATCGCCCCCGTATGGCCATCTCTGGGCCGGACGAAGCGCTGGATCATCGCCCCGGACGGCCCGCTGCACCTCGTGCCGTTTGAGATGCTGGTCGATCCCGAGGGTCGGTGGCTCGACGATGAGGTGACCCTGAGCTATGTCTCGGCGGGCCGGGGGCTGCCCGCATTGGCCGATCGCGTCGAGGCCGGGGGCCCGCCGGTCATCGTCGCCGATCCCAGCTTCGATTTGACCCCGGATGGCGAGGCGCCCGCGCCGCGGGCCGATGACCGGGTCGGCGTCGACCTCAGCGGGCTTCGTTTCCCCCGCCTGCCCGCAACCGCCCACGAGGCGGCCGCCGTCGCCGCCTGGCTGCCCCACGCCCGAACCCTCCTCGGCGCGGCGGCGACCGAGGCCGCGGTCAAGGGATTGCGAGCCCCCGTGGTGCTCCACCTGGCGACGCACGGCTACTTCCTGGGCGCCGCCGGGCCAGCGGCCGGCCAGCCCGGCGAGCGCGGCATGCACTTCGCGGGTGCGGGGCCCGCGCCCGAGGCCCTCGAACCCGGCCTCGCGGCGCTGGTGAGCGCCGGGCTCGCCCTCGCCGGCGCCAATGGCAGCAACGCCGCGGCCGGCGATGGCATCCTGACCGCGCTCGAAGCCTCGGCGCTTGACCTGCAAGGCACGGGGCTCGTGGTGCTGTCGGCCTGCGAGACGGGGCTCGGCCAACCGGAAGTCGGCGAGGGCGTCGTGGGCTTCCGGCAGGCGCTGGCCTTTGCCGGCGCGCAAAGCCAGATCCTGACGCTCTGGAAGGTCGACGACGC
>JAGQJJ010001053.1 GCA_020430675.1 Myxococcales bacterium | reverse complement strand
AGGTCTGGGTGGGCATGCACCACGGCCAGTTTCGGGCGCCGGTCGGGGCGATCGAGGCCGAGAAGCTGCGGTGGTATCTGGAGAGCTATTACCGCTGGCCGGCGCATGAGTTCGAGAAGCGGGCGCGGGCGATCGAAGACGAGCTGCCCGGCTGGGGCCTCGCGCTGTGGTCGGCGTTGCAGGGCGCGCTGGGCGCGGTGCTGCCGGAGTGGCTGGTCGAGTCGGAGACCCGGCGGCGCATGCTGACGCTGCGGATGTTCCCCCCTCGGCCGGTGCCGATCTCGGAGGCGGCCGCCGTGAAGCTGGTGGCGCCGTTTGCCGACGCCGGGACGCGCTCGGCGATGCTGCAAGCGGTGCTCGACACGCGCCAGGGCACGGCGGACGGGCGGCCGCCGGAACGGCTGGAGAGCGACGCCGCCGAGGCCGCCGCGCAGGCGACGCTGCTGGCGCTGCCGTGGGAGATGCTGGCGACGCCCACCGGCCCGTTGTTCCAGCGCGACCCGGCCGTCGGCCTGCGCCGCGTGCTGGTGCCGCGCGACGCCCGCCGGCCGCTGAAGCCGACGCGGGCGCCGATCCGGGTGCTGGTGGTGGTCGCCCGCCCAGACAAGGCGGGCCTGATCGACCCGCGGGCCAGCGCCGACGCGCTGATCGACGCCGTTGCGCCCTTGGGCGAAGCGGTGACGCTGCGCTTCCTGCGCCCGCCGACCGTCGAGGCGCTGGCCGAGGCCGTGCGCGAGGGCGGCTTCGACGTGCTGCACTTCGACGGCCACGGCGTCTACGAGCCGACCACCGGCCTGGGCTTCCTGTGCTTCGAGCACCGCGACGCCGCGCTGCGCGAGGCGGGCGAAGTCGAGCTGATCAGCGGCGCGGCGTTGAAGCAGGCGATGGGCCAGCACCGCCTGCCGCTGGCCTTCCTCGAAGCCTGCCAGTCGGCGCAGGCCGCCGACCGCCCCGAGGGCGCGATGGCCACCGCGCTGCTCGACGCGGGCGCCGAGAGCGTCATCGCGATGAGCCATAGCGTGCTGGTCACCACCGCCGCGCGCTTCACCGAGGCGTTCTATCGGGCGCTGATCGACGGCCGCACGGTCGCCGAAGCCACGACCCGGGCGCGGCAGACGCTCGCCAGCAACCCCGAACGCGGCCCGGGCCTGCGGCTGACCGACTGGTCGGTGCCGGTGCTCTTCCAGCGCGGCGAAGACCCGCTGCTGGTCACCGGCGGCGTGCCGGCGCACGGCGGCGAGAAGGCGGCGCGCGAGAAGGCCGCGCGGCACGAGACGCTGCCCGAGATCGCCAACCACACCTTCGTCGGCCGCCTGCACGAGCGGCTGGCCATCGAGCGCGCCTTCGAGACGCGCCGCGTCAGCGTCGTGCTCGGCGTGGGCGGCCAGGGCAAGACCACGCTCGCCGCCGAGATCGGCCGCTGGCTCGTGCGCTGCGAACGCTTCCGCGCCGCGGCCTTCGTCTCGGTCGAAGCCACCCCGCCGATCGAGGGCGTGTTGAGCCAGATCGGCCGCGCGCTGATGGGGCGGAGCTTCGTGGTCCAAGGCAGCGGCGAAGAGGCCATCGCCCATGCCATCGACGCCATCCGCGACTGGCTGTCGAGGCATCCGTGCCTTGTTGTCATCGACAACTTCGAGACCCTGCTGCCCCCGCCCGCCGACGCGCCCGCCGCCGAGACGCTGACCGACAAGCGCGAGCTGCGGCAAGCCATGCTCGACCTGGCCTGGACGCTGAGCCGCTGCGGCGACAGCCGCGTCCTCATCACCTGCCGTGAGCCCATCTGCGACGACCGCTTCGAAAACGGCACCCGCTGCCATGTGCTCACCCTGGGCGCCCTGCCCACGCGCGACGCCGTGGCCCTGGTCGGCCAGATCTGCCGCCACGAGGGCATCCACCCCAACGCCGCCGACGACGACGCCCTGA